>JASHVF010000091.1 GCA_030039615.1 Gammaproteobacteria bacterium
CTCGATGAGTACCGGCAGCTCGCACAGAGCTACGGCGCGTACTGGCCGCCGCCCGCCGCCGCACCGCTCGACACGGCACGCGAGCTCGAGCAGATTCCGCGCGCCGCACTCGAGCAGCTGCACGTCTGGGCAGCCGCCGCCGATCCGCTCATCACGAGGCTGCAGCAGCTCGGCAGCGAGCGCGGCGAGCTCGCACTGCTGCACGGACTGCTGAGCGCGCGCAGCGCGCAACTGCCGAACCTGGCACTGTTCGCGCAGAGCGGGCCGGTGCTGGCGCGGCGCGCCTACCTGCTCGCGGAAGGCAGCGGCGAGCTCGCCGTTCCGCCCGGCGTGCTCGTGGAGCGAATCCCGGCTGACGCCCGCACCTACCTGCTGGCGGTCGGTCCCGAGGAGCGCATCGGCGCGCTCGATGAGGATCTGATCGCCCGCGAGGCACGGCGCATCGTGCTGCCGGCACAGCTCCCCGCCGAGCCGCAGGCCGGGCTCGCCATGATCGAGGCGCGCACGCTTGAGCTCACGCGCGAGGACGGGGAGCTGCGCGCGCAGCTCGAGCGGCTGCATGCGGCGCACAATCTTGCCGCCGCGCTCGCGGATCTGAATTTCGTCGAGTGGCTGGTCGCCGAGGTGCCGGAGCTCTCCGTCACCGAGCATTTCGCCTGGATCACCGGGTGGACCAGCGATCCCGCCGGCGCCGCGCTGCAGAGCGCGCTGCGGCGCGCGCGCCTGCATTTCCTGCTGCGCTTCCCGGCGGCTCCCACGGGCATTCCGCAGCCGGTGCTGCTGCACAACCCGCGCTGGGTCCAGCCCTTCGAGCTGTTCGCGCGGCTGCTCGGCATGCCGGCGGCGAGCGAGGCCGACCCGAGCCTGATCCTCGCGGTGCTCGCGCCCGTCATGTTCGGCTTCATGTTCGGCGATGTGGCGCAGGGGGCGATCCTGGTAGGCGCGGGGGTTGCGTTGCGGCGCAGGTATCCGCAGGTTGCCCTGCTGATTCCCGGCGGTCTCGCCGCCATGGCGTTCGGACTCGCCTTCGGCAGCGTGTTCGCGCGCGAGGATGTCCTGCCCGCGCTGTGGCTGCGGCCACTGGACGCGCCGCTCGTGCTGCTGCGTGTGAGTCTGGTCTTCGGCAGTGGAGTCATCCTCCTCGGGCTGCTGCTCGATGCCATCCAGCACTACTGGGCCGGCCAGGCGCGCAGCTGGTGGTCGACGCGCGCCGGGCTGGTGCTGTGCTACGTCGCGGCGATCGGCGCGCTCTACGACGCACGTACGCTGTGGCTCGTGCCGGCCGGCCTGTGCTGGTACTCACTTGGCGGCGCGGCACTCGCGCCCGGCGGGCGGCTCGCCGCCTTCGGGGCGAGCGTGGGAGAATCGCTCGAGATCATGCTGCAGCTCGTGGTGAACACCGTGTCCTTCGTGCGCGTCGGAGCGTTCGCGCTGGCGCACGCGGGCTTGGCCGCGGCGATCAGCGGCCTCGCGGCCGGCGCGGCCTCCCGGCCGCTCGCCTGGCTCATCCTGCTGCTCGGCAATGCGCTGGTCCTCGTCGCGGAAGGACTGGTGGTCGCCATCCAGACCACGCGCCTCGTGCTCTTCGAGTTCTTCATCCGCTTCCTCCACGGCTCCGGCCGTCCGTTCCGACCGCTGCCGCAAGCCGCAGGTCCCGCATCCCCAAGAACCAAGGAATGACACCATGCCCCCGGTCCCCCGATTCAGCGCACGTCTCGGCCCCGCAGTGGTCGTACTCACCCTGTTCATCGCCGCTCTGGCGACCGCCCTGCTGCTTGCCTCGAGGCCGGCCGCCGCGGCGCAGGGCGCCGCTCCCGCAGCACTCGACCCGCAGCTGGCAGGCTGGGCATTCATCGCCGCCGCACTCTCCACGGCCCTTGCGGCACTCTCCGCAGGCTACGCGGTCGGGCGTGTCGGCAGCGCCGCGATCGGCGCAATCGCGGAGAAGCCCGAGCTGTTTGGACGCGTGCTGGTGCTCGTCGGCCTCGCGGAAGGCATCGCGATCTACGGCCTGATCGTCTCCATCCTGATTCTCAATCGGCTCGGCTGAGCGATGCGCGTGCTGGTCATCGCGGACGAGCTCACCGCCGCGGGCTGGCGCATGGCCGGCGCGCAGGTGCGGCTGCCGGGCGCGGAGGCGATCGAAAAGCTCTGGCAGGCCGCGGACCGTGCCGACCTGGTGCTGATCAGCGCCGAGCTGGCCGCGCAGCTGCCGGCGGCCGTGCTCGATGAGGCCCGCCGGCGCTCCCAACCCCTGGTGCTCGTCATTCCTGACCTGCTGCACCGCAGGGAACCATCGGACATCGAGATCGACGTGCGCCGCGCGCTGGGAGTCGCCATTTGAGCGCGCAGCCGCCGCAGAGCGAACCGCTGCCGGGGAGCGTCCTCGAGCTGCAGGTCGAGGGGCTCGTCGAGCGCGTCACGCGCTACCGCGACGGGCGCCGCACGGAGCTGCGCGCCGCGGCCGCCGCGCAGAGGCAGGAGATCCTCAAGGGCGCGCGCGCCGAAGCGCGCGCGAACGTACGCAGCGCGGTTGCCCTGGAGCGCGCCAGGCGTGAGCAGGGGCTGCGGCAGGCGCAGGCACAGGCCGAGCTCGAGGCGCGGCAGCGGGCGCAGCAGCAGATCGCGCGGCTGCTCGCGAGCATGTGGGACGAGCTGCCGCAGGCGCTCGCGGCGCGCTGGCAGAGCCCGGCGGACCGGCGGCGCTGGATAGCTGCGGCCGTGACCGCGGCCGGCGCGCTGCTCGCCGCGCGTCCCTGGCGCATCGCGCACGGCGAGGGTTGGGCCGAGAGCGAGACGCGCGAGCTCGAGGCACTGGCGCTGGCACACGGCGCCCGCTCCGTCGAGTGGGTCGTTGACCCAGGCACCATCGCGGGACTGCGCATCTACACCGCGGGGGCCTGCGTCGATGCGACGGTCGCGGGCCTCACCGCGCGGCGCGCGGAGATCGAGGCCGCGTTTCTCGCGGGGTACCCGGGCGCCGGGGGTGCCGGTGGGCCGACATGACTGAAGCGCGCATCCGCTGGATCAGCGGGCCGGTGCTGCGCGCAGTCACCGCCGACGTCTTTCATGCGCAGGAGGCCGTCGCCGTCGGCGCCGGGGCACTGCTCGGGGAAATCGTGCAGCTCGCCGCCGATGAGATCGTCGCACAGGTTTACGAGGATACGACGGGACTGAAACCGGGCGACCTGGTGAGCGGCACCGGGCAGCCGCTCTCGGTGCGGCTCGGCCCGGCGCTGCTCGGGCACATTTTCGACGGTCTGCTGCGACCGCTCGACACCCAGGGCGCCTTCATCCATCCCGGTCTCGGGCAGCCTGCCCTGCAGCGTTTCGCCTTCGAGCCTGCGGTACGTGTGGGCGATACGCTCGGCCGAGGACAGGCCATCGGCACAATCGGCACGCCGCGGCCGCAGCAGTGCCTCGCTCCGCCCGGGATCTCCGGGGTCGTCGTCACGGTCGCGCCGGCGGGCAGCTACCGCGAGGATGAGGCGATCTGCCGGATCCGTCGCGACGATGGCGCGACGCGTGACATCAGCTTCGCGCACTCCTGGCCCGTGCGACAGCCGCGACCGCTCGAGCGGCGGCTGCCGATCGGCGGACCCATGATCACCGGTCAGCGCGTCCTCGACATCCTCTTTCCCGTCGCGCGCGGGGGACGCGCGGCGATTCCGGGCGGTTTCGGCACCGGCAAGACCGTGCTGCTCGAGGCCATCGCCAAGTGGTGCGATGCCGACATCATCGTGTACGTCGGCTGCGGCGAGCGCGGCAACGAGATGGCCGAGGTGCTCGATGAGCTGCCGAAGCTCGAGGACCCGCGCAACGGCCGCCCGCTCATGGAGCGCACCGTGATCATCGCCAACACCTCCAACATGCCGGTCGCCGCGCGCGAGGCGAGCGTCTACACCGCCATCACGGTCGCGGAATACTTCCGGGACCAGGGCCAGCACGTGGCTCTCATGGCGGACTCGACCAGCCGCTGGGCGGAGGCGCTGCGGGAAGTCAGCGGACGCCTCGGCGAGCTGCCGGGTGAGGCCGGCTACCCGGCCTACCTTTCCTCGCGGATCGCGGAGTTCTACGAGCGCGCCGGTCGCGTCAGCACCCTCGGGGGCCGCGAAGGATCGGTCACGATCATCGGGGCCATCAGTCCGCCGTCCGGGGATTTCTCCGAGCCGGTGACGATGCACACGCGGCGCAGCGTGCGCACCTTCTGGGGCCTCGATCGCGGGCGCGCACAGGCGCGCTTCTATCCGGCGATCGATCCGCTGCAGTCCTACAGCCGCGACGCCGAGGCACTCGCGCAGTGGTGGCAGATCCAGGGCAACCCGGCGTGGACCGCGCAGCGCACGGCAGTGCTCGAGCTGCTCACCGAGCAGGCGCACCTCGAGCGCATGGCCCGCATCGTCGGCAAGGACGCCCTGCCCGCCCCGCAGCAGGCGACGCTGCTGTGCGCCGAGCTGGTGAGCGAGGCGGTCCTGCGGCAATCCTCATTCTCGGAGGTCGACCGCTACTGCTCGCCGCAGCGTCAGACGGCGATGCTGAGCCTCGTGATGCGCTTCGTGGAGCTGGCACGCGCGGCCGTGCAGCGCGGCGTCGACCCCGAGCGCATCGCCGCCATGCCGATGCGCGCGCTCCTGCAGCGCATCGGCGAGCAGTACGGGGAGCATCGCATCGCCGACATCGGCGCGCTCTGGCCGCAGCTCGAGTCGGATTTCCACGCACTGGAGCGCGCCCAGCCCGCCGCGCCCCCCGCCGCCGAGGCCGCGCACCGTGCGCCCTGAAGTCACCTTCGAGGCGAGCGTGCGGCGCGTCGAGGGACCGCTCGTCTTCGTCGCCCGTAACGCGGATCTCGGCCTGAATTCCATGATCGAGGTCGTCGACCGTGAGGGTCGCGCGCGGGTCGGCCGCGTCGCCGCGCTCGATGAGTCCACGATGGTGGTCGAGGTGCTCGAGTCGACGCTCGGCCTCGGCGTGCGCGACACCCGCATTCGCGTGCGCAACGAGCCGCTGCTCTTTGGCGTCGGTCCGGGCATGCTCGGCCGCACGTTCGACAGCATCGGCCGTCCGCTCGACGGGGGCGCGCCGCTCCCGGCCGTGCGGCGCATGCGCATCGACGGCCTGGCGATCAACGCGGCGCGCCGCGCGCTGCCGCGCGACTTCATCGAGACCGGGGTGTCGAGCATCGACCTCATGAACAGCCTGGTGCGCGGCCAGAAGCTGCCGCTGTTCTCCGGCGCCGGGCTGCCGCACGACCGGCTCGCCACGCAGATCGCGCTCGACGCGCGCTTGCGCAAGGGCGAGGACGCCGGCGGCTTTGCCATCGTGTTCGTCGGCATGGGCGTCTCTCATGACACCGCCGCCGCCTTTCGCGACGCCATGGCCTCGAGCGCCGCGCTCGAGCACACCGCGATGTTCCTCAACCTGGCCGATGAGCCGGCGACCCAGCGACTGCTGACGCCGCGCTACGCGCTCACCGCCGCCGAATACCTCGCCTTCGTCGAAGGCCGCCACGTGCTCGTCATCCTCACCGACATGACCAACTACTGCGAGGCGCTGCGCGAGGTGTCGGCGAGCCACGGCGAGCTGCCGAGCCGCAAGGGTTATCCCGGCTACATGTACTCCGACCTCGCCAGCCTCTACGAGCGCGCCGGCTGCATCCAGGGGATGCCCGGCACGCTCACCCAGGTGCCGATCCTCTCGATGCCGGGGGACGACATCGGCCATCCGATCGCGGACCTGACCGGCTACATCACCGAGGGCCAGATCGTGCTCGACCGCGAGCTCGACCGGCAGGGCATCTATCCGCCGGTGCGCGTACTTCCCAGTCTCTCGCGCCTGATGAACTCCGGCATCGGCGCCGGCTACACCGATGCCGATCATCCGGCGCTCGCCAATCAGCTCTTTGCCTGCTACGCCCGCGCCGATCACATCCGCATTCTGGCGAGCGTCATGGGTGAGGACAGCCTGCCCGAGGTGGATCGGCGCTTCCTCGCGTTCGGGCGCGACTTCGAGCGCAGCTTCGTCAACCAGCAGGGCCGGCGCACGCTCGAGGAGAGCATGGCCATCGGCTGGCGACTGCTGCGCGGCCTGCCGGCGCAGGAGCTGACGCGCCTCAACGCGCAGCAGCTGGCACGCTACCTCGAGGTGAGCCCGCATGCCTGAGTGGCAGCGCGAGATCGTCTTCACGCGCATCGCGTTCCTCGAGCTCAAGGACGAGCAGCGCCTGGCGAAGGAAGGCTACGACCTTCTCGACGAGAAGCGGATCCTGCTCGCCACACGCATTCGCGCCGAGCTGACCCGCCTCAGGGAGCTGCGGGCGACGGCGCGCCGCGGCGAAGGCGCCGCGCGCGCGGCGCTCGCGGCGGCGGTCACGCGTCACGGCCTCGATGAGCTGGTGCTCTATCCGCCGCTTTCGCTCGCCAACGACACGCTGCAGATCGGGCGCTCGCGACTCCTCGGACTCGAGCTGCTCGCGGCGCGGCTCGCGCAGGCGCCGCCCACGTGGAGCGGTCCGGCCGTGAATGCCTCCCCGGAGGCGCACGCGGCGGCGCTCGCCTTCCGCGGCTTGCTCGCCACGCTCCTCGAGCTCGCCGCCAGCGAGCTCAACCTGCGCCGTCTGGTGCGCGAGTACACCCGCACCGAGCGCCGCGCGCGCGCGATCGAGAACGTGCTGCTGCCGGAGATCGAGGCGGTTTTGAAGCTCGTCGAAGAGGAGCTCGAGAGTCTCGATCAGGAGGAGCTCCTGCGACGGCGCCGGCCGCCGCGCGCGCTCGAGCGCGAGCACCGCCCCGGCGCACCGGCGCCGGAGCGCGGACCGCCATGACCAGCAAGGATTCCATCGTCGCTGCGCTCGGCGAGCGCGCGCTGCTCGTGCCCGGCAAGCTGCTGGAGGCGCTCGCCGCCAATGACCGCCTCAAGGTGAACTTCA
>JASHVF010000092.1 GCA_030039615.1 Gammaproteobacteria bacterium
GATCGCTTCTTCATCGCGGCGCGCCTCGCCGCGCGCCGCCGCGCGCCCAAGGCGCCCGAGAGCTTCCCGTTCGACATCTGGCACGGCTATCACTTCGATGCGGTGCTGCTCGGACAATTCCTGCGCGAAAAGGCGCTGGAGCGCGGCGTGCGCTGCCGTACCTGTCACGTCACCCACGCGACGCTCGCGCAGGACGGCGCGATCGCTGCGGTGAGCACCCGCGAGGGTGAGAGCATCGCGGCGGACCTGTTCGTCGACTGCAGCGGCCCGGCGGGACTCCTCATCGAGAAGGCCCTGCGCACACCTTACGTGAGCTTCTCCAGCAACCTGTTCAACGATGCGAGCGTGGTGCTGCAGACTCCGAGCGGCGCGCAGCTCCCTGCGGAGACTGTCGCGACGGCCATGCGCCACGGCTGGACATGGAAGATCCCTCTCGCGAGCCGCTACGGCAACGGCTACGTCTACTCGAGCGGCCACTGCACGAAGGACGAGGCCGAGACCGAGCTACGACGTCATCTCGGGCTACTGGAGGCGGACCTCGAGGCGCGGCACCTCAAGATGCGCAGCGGGCGGGTGACCCGCCACTGGAACCGCAATTGCCTCGCGGTGGGGCTCGCGCAGGGCTGCATCGAGCCGCTCGAGGCGACCGCGCTGCTGTTCATCCAGCACACTGCGGCCACCTTTCTCGAGTACCTCGAGCAGGGCGATCTGGGCGATGAGGCGCACCAGCGCTTCAACGAGCGCATGAACGCGCACTTCGAGGGCACACGCGACTACATCGTCACGCACTACAAGACCAACAGCCGCGCGGACACCGAGTACTGGCGCGCCAATGCGGCCAACATGAACCTTTCCGAGCCGCTGCAGCAGCTGTATGCGCTATGGATGTCCGGCAAGGGGATCGCCGCGGCGGTCGGCGAGCAGACGCTCGGCAGGGGCTATCCGGTGTTCTCCTGGTACGCGATCATGTCGGGCATGGGGAACTTTCCCGACCGCGGCCGGCTGCGCGCGCCGAATGCGCGCGAGGATCTCTACAGCATGGCCGAGATCGATGACCTGCTGGAAAGAAGCTCGGCCAACTTTCCCGATCATCGCGCGGCCCTCAGGAGCATCGCGCCGCGGCGCAGCGGGCCGTCGCTGCAGGTCTACTTTTTCTGATGTCCGGCGCGGCGCCGATACGCGAATTCCACGGCCTGGATGCCCAGGCCGTGCGCGATGAGGTGCTCAGCTCCTGGCGCCCGGCGGTGCTGCGCGGCCTGATCGGCGCCTGGCCGAGCGTGTCGCTCGCCAGGCGCTCGATGCCCGCGCTGCTCGACTACCTGCGCCGCCTCGACAACGGCACTCCGGTGGACGCGATCATGACGCCGCCTGAGGCCGCGGGACGCATCTTCTACGCGGACGATCTCAACGGCTTCAACTTCGTGCGCAACCGCCTGCCGCTCAGCGCGGTCGTCGATCAGGTGCTGCGCTACGGCGCCGACGCCAGGGCGCCGGCGGTGGCGGTGCAGAGCGCGCCCGTCGCCGGCTGCCTGCCGGGCTTCGCCGCCGAGAACGTCCTCGGCGTAGTGGATCGGGAGGTGCAGCCGCGCATCTGGCTCGGCAATGCGATCACGACGCCGACCCACCTCGACGAGTGGCACAACATCGGCTGCGTGGTGGCGGGCAAGCGGCGCTTCACGCTGTTCCCGCCCGAGCAGATCGCCAATCTCTACATCGGTCCCCTCGATTACGCACCGACCGGGGCGCCGATGTCGCTGGTGAAGCTGCACGCGCCGGACTTCGGGCGCTTCCCGAAGTTCCGCGCGGCGCTCGCGGCGGCACAGAGCGCCGAGCTCTTGCCGGGCGATGCGATCTACATCCCGCCCCTCTGGTGGCACCACGTCGAGTCGCTCGAGCCCTTCAACCTGCTGGTCAATTACTGGTGGCACGTACTGGGCGGCACCGCGGTCGGCGCCCGGTCGGGATTTGACGGGCTGCTGGTGTCGATCCTCAACCTGCGTACGCTCCCGCTCGAGGCGCGCGCGGCCTGGCGCGCGCTGTTCGAGCACTACGTGTTCGGCGCTCAGGGTGAGGTCACCGGCCATATCCCGCCGCATCGGCACGGCCTGCTCGGTGAGCTCGCGCCGGCCGACGCGCAGCGCGTGCGCGAGCAGATCGCGCAGCGCCTGAAGACTCAGAAGTGATGCGCCCGCGGCTGACTCCGGGCGCAGTGGCCGCGGCACTGCTGTGCTGCGCCGGTGGCGCTGCGACGCCCGCTGCGGCTGTCGAGGTGATTCCGGCTCCGGCGCAGGCGACTGCGGGCGCGGGAAGCTTTTCACTCAGCAGCGCCACCGCGATTTCGATCCCCGACGACCGCGACGCGGCGCGCACCGCGGCCTACCTCGCCGGGAAAGTGCGCCTGAGCCACGGGCTCGCGCTCGGCGTTCACCCACGGCACGGCGTCGGGCTCCCCTCCGGCGCGATCGTTCTGGCGCTCGATCCGGCTGCGCCCGGCGAGAGTCCCGAGAGCTACCGGCTGACGGTGGCGCCGGCGGGCATCGTGGTGCGCGCGCAAGGGCCGCGCGGCCTGTTCTACGGCGTGGTGACACTCTGGCAGCTGCTCGCGGCGGCGCCGCTCGCAGACGGCGCCGTCAGCGTCCCGGCGGTGACGATCCGCGACACGCCGCGCTTTCGCTGGCGCGGCCTGATGCTCGACTCGGCACGTCATTTCCAGTCGCCCGAGTTCATCCTCCGCTATCTCGACTGGATGGCGTTGCACAAGCTCAACGTGCTCGGCTGGCACCTGACGGACGATCAGGCGTGGCGGCTCGAGATCAGGCGCTACCCGCGCCTCACGCAGGTCGGCGCCTGGCGTGTGCCGGCGGGGGAGGCGGCGCTCAGGGACATCGATCCGGCGACCGGCAGGCCGCGTCTCTACGGCGGGTTTTACCGCCAGGCTGACGTGCGGCGCATCGTGGCGTACGCGGCGGCGCGCAACATCACCATCGTTCCCGAGATCGATATGCCGGGGCACGCAACGGCGGCGATCGTCGCCTACCCGCAGCTCGCCTCGCTCGAGCACCCGCCGGACGTCGTGCCCTCCGACTGGGGGATCTATCCCAACCTCTTCAACGTCGACGAGGCGACCTTCGGCTTTCTCGAGCGCGTGCTGGATGAGGTGATGCAGCTCTTCCCCGGTGAGTTCGTGCACACCGGGGGCGATGAGGCGGTCAAGGACCAGTGGCGCGCCTCGGCGCGCATCCAGGCACGGATGCGCGAGCTCGGCGTGACGAGCGAGGCCGCGCTGCAGGGATATTTCACGGCCCGCGTCGCCAGGTATCTCGCCGCGCACGGCCGGCGGCTGATCGGCTGGGACGAGATCCTGGAGGGCGGCGTGCCGCCGGATGCGGCGGTGATGTCCTGGCGCGGCGTGCAGGGGGCGATCGCCGCGGCGGCGAGCGGCCATGACACGGTGCTCTCGCCCGCACCGGTGCTCTACCTCGACAACCGCCAGGGGCGCTCGCCGGATGAGCCGCCCGGCCGCGGCACCGTCGTGTCGCTCGCCGACGTCTATGGCTTCGATCCATTGCCCGACGGCCTGGCTCACGACGCGCAGCACCTGCTCGGCGTGCAGGCCAACCTCTGGACCGAGCACGTGCGCACCGAGGAGCAGGCGCAGTAC
>JASHVF010000093.1 GCA_030039615.1 Gammaproteobacteria bacterium
GTTTACGGTCCGAAGCCGGCATAACCGAGGGGCCCGCCGCGTGGTCCGAGTAGATCCTGCATCGGCGCAGGACCTGACCGCCATCCGGGCGCTGCTCGAGCGCTCGGGACTTCCGACCGGCGATCTTGAGTCCACGCAGCCGGAGTTCGTGGTGATCCAGCGCGAGGGTCAGGTCGTGGCGGCCGGCGCGCTGCAGCGCTTTGGAACTGCGGCACTGCTGCGGTCGGTGGTGGTCGCTCCAGGACGCCGCGGGGGTGGCCTGGGGCGAAGCCTGGTGAGCGAGCTCGAGCGGCGGGCGCGTGCCACGCAAGTGAAGCGCCTCGTCCTCCTCACGGAGACGGCGGCGGATTTCTTTGCGCGCCAGGGCTTCGGCACGATCGAGCGCGGCAGAGTGCCCCAGGACATGCAGGCGAGCGAGGAGTTTCGCTCCCTGTGTCCGAGCGCGGCGATTTGCATGGCCAAGGACCTGGCCGATTCCACCTGAGTAGGTCATGTCTGACCGGCCCTACAACGTCCTCTTTCTCTGCACCGGTAACTCGGCGCGCAGCATCCTCGCGGAGGCATTGATCAATCAGTCAGGGCAGGGGCGCTTTCGGGGCTTCAGTGCGGGCAGTCATCCCAAGGGCACGGTGCACCCGATCGCCGTGCAACTGCTCAAGAAAATGAACATGCCGACAGAGGGCCTGCGGAGCAAGAGCTGGGATGAGTTCGCCGTGCCGGGGGCGCCGCCTTTGGATTTCGTGTTCACAGTTTGCGACAACGCGGCCGGAGAGATGTGCCCCTATTGGCCGGGGCAACCCATGACGGCGCATTGGGGCGTGCCGGATCCGGCCGCGGTGGAAGGCTCGGACACGGAGAAGTGGCTGGCCTTTCGCGACGCGTTCCGGGTGCTCGACAACCGCATCAAGATCTTCACCAGTCTCCCGCTCGACTCATTCGGTCGGATGAAGCTCAAAGAGCGGCTGGATGCGATCGGCCGGGCGGGGCCTCCCGAGGGGATCGAGTGAGCCTTCGCAGGCGTCTCGCGGCCGAGGGCATCGGCTCGCTGTTCCTCGCCGCGACGGTCGTGGGCTCGGGCGTCATGGCCGAGCGCCTGGCGGGAGGGAACCTCGCGATCGCGCTGCTGGCCAACACCGCGGCCACGGTCGCCGTGTTGGCGACGCTGATCGCGCTCCTCGGGCCGGTGAGCGGTGCGCACTTCAATCCGGCGGTCTCTATAGTCCAGGGCCTGCGCGGTTCGCTCCCCTGGGGTGAGGTGGGCGCCTACGTGGTCGTTCAGGTCGCCGGGTGCTGCCTCGGGGTGATCCTCGCCCACGCGATGTTCGACCTGCCGTGGTGGCAGTCGTCGGCACACGCGCGGACCGGCGCCGGCCAGTGGCTCGCGGAAGCCGTCGCCACCTTCGGACTGATCCTGGTGGTCCTGGGACACCGCCGAGCCGAGGATGCCCCCTGGATGGTCGCGGCGTGGATCGGCGCCGCCTATTGGTTTACGGCGTCGACGTCCTTCGCCAACCCGGCCATTACCATTGCGCGCTCGCTGTCTGACACCTTCTCCGGGATCCGGCCGGCAGACGTCGCGGGGTTCATCCTCGCGCAGCTGCTCGGGGCGATGCTCGCCTTGTGGGTGACCCGGGTTCTGTTTGAGAGCGCCCGCGCCAGCCCGGCGTCGGACACTTCATCCTGACGGACTCAGAGCCGGCTTCTCCGGGGCGCAGGCGAGCTGCGCCCGCCCCGTTCCACCGCATTCTGCCGAGCGGAGGTCTCTCAGACGGTGCGGCCGTAGAATCCCAGCCGCTCCTTGTCGCTGAACAGCACACCCGGCCGGTCGTAATACGAGAACACCGCAATCAGCCGCGAGCGAGCGCCTTCGACCGTCGAAACGCGGTGCAGGGCGTTTTTTCCGGCGAACAGGTTCAGCGTGCCGGCCGTCAGCGGATTCACGCGGATTCGGTTCGTCTCCCCGGCAAGCACGCGACCGACCTCGTCGTAGTTCGGTCGGCCGTCGGCGCGCAGCTCGCTGCAGTACTGGAACTCACCCCCGGCCGCCGCTGCCTGGATGAGGAGCGTCGTCGTGTAGCGCGCACGATCAAAGTGCCAGTTCAGCGCCTCGCCCGGTCGGTACTCCATGACATTGGCGCGCGCGAGCGGATCTTCCATGAGGTAGAGCCGCGGGATCTCGAGAACCCCGGCTATGAAGTCCGCGAGCGGCTGCCATTCGTAGAGTCGGTGCACGAAGGTGTGCGTCAACTGGTCGTCGCACAGCGTGTGGTTGATCGTGCGGAACTTCCTGAGTGCCGGATGCGAGTCGTCGAGCCCCTCCACGCGCTCCAGGAAATACACGTTATGCGTGCGCGCGTGCGTATAGGAGCTGCTGGCTGCCAGCGGGGCGAGCTCCGCCGCCGCGGCACGGATGACGGCCGGACGGACCAACCCTTCGAGGTTGAACATGCCCTCGCGCGCGAGATCGGCGCGACAGCGTGCGACCAGCGCCAGGTAGGCCGGCGTTCCCGGCCGGTCGAGCGGATAGCGTTCGAGATCCAGCGATGTATGCATTGCAACCTCCAGCAAATTTGCGCGCCGATCGTCTGCCGTCGACCCCGTCACTGCGCCGCCGCGTCCGCGAGCGGCCTCGAGGCATCCACCCAGAGCCAGGCGAGCGCCGCAACGACCGCGCAGACGAAGCCGATCGCGAAGGCGCTGCGCCACTCGCCGTGGCCGGAGAGGTACGCGACGATCGGGATCCCGATCCAGCCGCCCGCGTTGCCGCCGGTGTTGAGAACACCGGTCGCCGCCATCGAGTCGCCCTGCGCTATGCGCATCGTGGCGGCCCAGTAGGACGCCTCGTTGAGCTCGATCGCCCCATAAGCGAGCGTGAGCGCCGCGACGGCGACGAGGGCGCTCGGACTATAAGTCGCGAGCAGCAGCATCGCGCCGGCGGTCGGCAGCGAGAGCAGCGGCAGGAAACGGAATCCCCAGGTGACGCCGATGCGCCTGACGAGCGCATCGGTAATGATGCCGCCGATGCCGGCGCCGACCGCTGCTCCGATCGGTGGCAGGCTGGCGAGAAAGCCGCCCTCGAGCACCGCGAAATGGCGTTCCTGGATCAGGTACAGGAACGACCAGCTCGCGAGCAGGTAGAAGACGTAGTTCATGACGATGTAGGAGAGCGTCAGCAGCACGATGTTGCGGCTGCTGAGAATCGCCGCCACCCGCCCGAGACTGATGCGCGCGTCCGGCGGCGCCGGGGGCGCCGGCCCGAGCTCCGCGAGCTCCTCGCGCGTGACCGAAGGGTGCGCAGCGGGTGTGTCGCGCCCGTACCATATCCAGACCGCGACCAGCGCGAGCGGCGGGAGCGCCGCCCAGATGAGCGCCGGCTGCCAGCCGAGGGCCTGAATCAATACGACCAGCACGGGAGGGGCGATGGCGGCACCGACCTGCATGCCGAATGTATGGATGCCCTGTGCGAGCGCCCAGCGGTTCGCCGGGAGCCAGGCCTCCATGACGCCGGCGCATACGGGCATGAATGGCGCGTGCGCGACGCCGAGCACGAACTGCGACAGAAAGAGTACGGCGAAGAGCGTGCTGCCCTGAAACAGGTAGGGGGCGAGCGGGGCGGCGAGCGTCGCCGCGACGGCGAGCAGCAGCAGCCCCGCGAGCGCCCGGCGCGCGCCGAGCCGCTGGCCCAGGACGCCGCCCGGGAACTGCAGCAGGCCATAGGCGAGCACGAAGCCCCATTGCAGCCAGCCGATCTGCATCTGGCTGAGCGAGAGCTCGGGCATGATCCGCTCGGCGGCGACCGAGATCGAGCGCTGCTGAAAATAGACGACGGCGGCCCCGGCGACCAGCATCGAGAAGATGCGCCACCGGATCCGTGGTCGGCGGAGTGTCGCTGTGATTGCCGCGGCTGCCGTGCTCACGCGCTCAGCCCGGAACCTGGGCCCCTCCCGCCTCGATGCGCCGGCGCCGGTAAGCCTCGAGCGCCTCGGCTACGCCCGGGTCCAGCGGCGGCGGGCTGAACGCTTCCAGCGTCGAGCGCCAGAGCGCGGCCGCCCGATCGGTCGCGGTCCTGGCGCCGTCCGCTTGCCAGGCGGCGAAGTTGCGCCAGTCCGATACGAGCGGCGCGTAGAAGGCGTCGCGGTAGCGCGCCATCGTGTGCTGGGTCGCGAAGAAATGCCCTCCGAGGCCCGCCTCGGCGACCGCCGCCACGGCAAAATCCTCGTCGCTCGCACCGAGCGGCTGCAGGATCTCCGCGAGCATCTGCAGCTGCTCGACATCCAGGATGAACTTCTCATAGCTCGCCGAGAGCCCGCTTTCGAGCCAACCGGCGGCGTGCAGGATGAAGTTCGCGCCGCCCGCGAGCGCGCCCCACAGGCTCATCTGCGACTCGTAGGCGGCCTGCACATCCGGTGCATTGGAAGCGGACGCGCTCGAGGACCGCCACGGCAGACCCACGAAGCG
>JASHVF010000094.1 GCA_030039615.1 Gammaproteobacteria bacterium
GCAGCTCGCCGCTGCACGGGCTCGGCGTGTTTGCGCTGCGCACCATCGCCAAGGGAACGCGCGTCATCGAGTACCAGGGCGAGCGCGTCTCGCACGAGGAGGCCGACCGGCGCTACGAGGACAAGAGCGCGGACGACAACCATACGTTCCTGTTCATCGCCGACGAAACCACGGTCATCGACGCCGGCGTCGATGGCAACGACGCGCGCTTCGTGAACCACGCCTGCGAGCCCAACTGCGAATCGGTGATCGAGGACGCGCGGGTGTTCATCGACGCGATCCGCACGATCGCGCCCGGCGAGGAGCTCACCTACGACTACCAGATCCAGCGCGAAGCGAGCGATCCGCCCGACATCGACGCCATTTTCGCCTGCCGCTGCGGGCAGCCCGGCTGCCGCGGCACCATGATGTGGCCGCCGAAGCGCCGGCCACGCCGTGCCGCCGGCAGGCGGCCGCGGCGCTGACGGCATGAACCAGGCGCGTCCTTTCAAGCTGGCGACCGTGGTCGCCGCGACCGGTATCGTGTACGGCGACATCGGCACGAGCCCGCTCTACACCATGGAGGCGGCGCTCGGCGCCTCGGGCACCTTCAACGCCGAGGCGGTGCTCGGCGTGCTGTCGCTGATCTTCTGGGCGCTCACGATCTCGGTGACGCTCAAGTACCTGACGATCATCATGCGCGCCGATAACCAGGGCGAGGGCGGAATCCTCGCGCTGTTCGCGCTGGCGCAGCGCCGGCTGATCACCGGCAGCACCTGGGCCAAGGTCGCGGTCGGCCTGGCGCTCGCCGGAACCGCGTTCTTCTTCTGCGACGCCCTCATCACGCCGGCGATCTCGGTGCTGTCCGCCGTCGAAGGCCTCGAGGTGCTCAACCCGGGCCTCAAGAGCTGGGTGATCTGGGTGACGATCGCCGTGCTCGCCGTGCTGTTCGGCTACCAGCACCGCGGCACGGCGAGCGTGGCGGCGCTGTTCGGTCCGATCATGGTCGTCTGGTTCCTGGTGATCGCCGTGATCGGTGTGATTCCGATCATGCGCAATCCGCAGGTACTGGTCGCGCTCAATCCGCTCGTCGGGCTCGACCTGCTGTTTCACCGGCCGCAGGTGGCGCTGGCGATCATCGGCGCGGTGTTCCTCGCCATCACCGGGGGCGAGGCGCTGTACGCCGACATGGGCCACTTCGGCAAGCGGCCGGTGCGCATCGCCTGGTTCGCTCTGGTGGCACCTGCGCTGGTAATCAACTACTTCGGGCAGGGAGCGATGCTGCTCGAGCTCGGCAAGCCGGTCGAGCATCCGCTGTTCCACATGGTGCCGGAAGCCGTGTTGCCGTGGCTGGTGATCCTGGCGACCGCGGCGACGGTGATCGCCTCGCAGGCGACGATCTCCGGGGCCTTCTCCATGGCGAGCCAGGCGGTGCACCTCGATCTGCTGCCGCGGCTGCGTGTGCTGCAGACCTCCGCGCTCGAGCAGGGCCAGATCTACGTGCCGATCGTCAACTGGCTGGTGTTCCCCGCGGTCATCCTGTTCGTCGTCGGCTTCGGCTCCTCGGATGCGCTGGGAGGCGCCTATGGCGCCGCGGTAGTCGGCACCATGGCGGTCACCACGGTGCTCGGGGCGTTCGTCGCCGCCACGCAATGGAACTGGCCCAAGTGGCGCGTGGCGGCGGTCTTCGGCGTGATGCTCATCACCGATCTCGCGTTCGTCGCCGGCAACATGACCAAGGTGCCGGCGGGCGGCTGGATCCCGCTCACCCTCGGCGCGGTCCTCTATATCGTGTTCGCAACCTGGCGCAGCGGGCGGCTCGAGCTGCGCGCCGCGCTCGCCAAGCTCGCGGTGCCGCGCAGCGAGCTGGCGAAGCTGGTGGCCGGCGTGCAGCGCGTCCCCGGCACCGGCGTGTTCCTGGCAAGCAACGCGACGCTGGTGCCCTCGGCGCTGATCCGCAACATCGAGCACAACGGCGTGGTGCATCAGCGCGTCGTCATCCTCAACGTCGAGATTGCCGACACGCCGCGGCAGGACCCGGCGAGCCGGCTCAACATCGACGAGCCGGTGCCGGGCGTCTACTACATCACCGCGCGCTTCGGCTTCATGGAGACGCCGGACGTCGCCGAGGCGCTCAAGGCCTGTCGCACGCGCGGCCTGCGCATCTTCACCGAGGACAGCTCATTCTTCGTCGGCCGGCACGTGGTGCGCGCGCGGCCGCTGCCGGGACTGCGCGGGCTGCAGCGGCGGCTGTTTGCGCGCATGCAGCAATACAGCACGCAGGCGGCCGAGTTCTTCCGCATGCCATTCCGCGACGTCGTGATACTCAATACCGCGGTGGAGATCTGACAGACGGCTTGCAATAATGCCTTTCACATGAGCGATGCGCCGCCGCTGATCTCTCTCATCGTCGCCATGGCGCAGAACGGCGTCATCGGCCGCGACAACGCGCTGCCCTGGCGGCTGCCCGCGGACCTGAAGCGCTTCAGGGAATTCACGCTCGGCAAACCGATCCTCATGGGGCGCAAGACCTTCGAGTCGATCGGTCGTCCGCTCCCCGGGCGCGGCAACCTGGTGCTGACGCGTGACCACGACTGGCACGCTGACGGCGTGATTCCGGTGCACTCGGTGGAGGAGGCGCTGCGCCAGACGCGCACCTGCGACGAGCTGGTGGCGATCGGCGGCGCGGAGATCTACCGGCTGCTGCTGCCGCTGGCGCGTCGCATCTATCTGACCCACGTGCACGCCGACATCGCCGGCGATACCTACTTCCCGGCGTTCGATCCGGCGCAGTGGGACGACCTCGATTACCAGACGCATCCGGCCGACGAGCGCCACGCCTACCCGGTCACCTTCGTGACGCTCGAGCGGCGTACCGCCCCGGCCGCACCGCGGCCTCACTGACCGCCCGCGCATCACCCTTCAGCCGGCGTGCCCGGCGGAGTGTGCTGCAGTTCTCAAACCGCCGCGCTTGCCTGCCGATCCGCGACGCAGGTCGTTTCGCGCTGTACACCGCGCGCTAGAGTCATCCGCTACTTTCTCCAGGGCGACGCTATCTGGAGGCCCGCGCTATGTGGAGTGACAATATGTCGAGTTCGGATCGCAGGGCCCGGGTGACCCTCGCTCTGATCGCGCTAGCAAGCGTCGCCGGCGTCACCGCGGCCTACGCCCGGGGTGAGGAGCACGAGCATCGCGCTTCCGAGCCGGAGCGGCATGCGGCACGGCAGAATCACCGCGCGGAGGCGCCGCGTGCGGCCAACGTCCGCGCTGCGCCGGCCCGGCAGCCCTACCGCGCGCCAGAGCATCCGGTGGCTCGCGCGCAGCCAGCCGCTCGCGCGCAGCCAGCCGCACGTCCGCAAGTGGCCGCGCGCGCGCAACCGGCCACTCATCCGCAGGTGGCCCCTCATTCAGCCTATGCCGCCGCCGGCCCTGCTCGCGTCGTCCATTACGGCGGCCCGCTGAGCGGAACCGTCGAGCGCAGCATCCGGCCCGGCTTCGTGAGCCGCACGTTCGTGAGCGGCGGGCACGTGATGTACACGCACGTGTACCAACAGCACGTCTGGCACCAGTTCGGCAGAGCCTTCCCCTACGAGACCTACGTGCCGGCGGTACGCTTCCCCGCGGCCTACTACGGCTGGGCGCTCGCCCCATGGGCGCACCCGATTGCCTACAGCTGGGGCTGGCGCGCGCAGCCGTGGTATCCGACCTACGGCGTTCTGTTCACGCCGTATCCGGTCTACAGCAGCCCGGATCTGTGGATGACCGACTACATCCTCGCCCAGAACATGCAGGCGGCTTACCAGGCGCAGGCTGCCTACCAGGCGCAGGCTGCCTACCCGGTGCCGAGCGCGCCGCCTGCGAACTACGTCGACCCGGCCGCGGCACCTGGCGCCACGGCCGCCGACTCGGGCTATGTCGATCCGGCCGCAGCGCCGGGCGCCGTGGCGCCTGACCCGGCAGCGCCGTCGCCCGCCGCACCACCGCCCGCCGCGCCCACGACCACCGCGCCGCCGCCAGCCATCACGCCGCAGATCAAGGCGCAACTCGACGCCCAGATCAAAGTTCAGCTGCAGGAGCAGCAGCAGGCTGCGGCCGCGACGCCGGCCACGCTGACGGCTGACAGCGGCCCGCCGGCGCTCAGGCCCAACCATGTGTTCTTCCAGGTCGTGCAGCCGCTCGACGTACCCTCGGGCGCGAACCGCCACTGCACGCTGAGCGCCAACGATTACATCAAGCGCACCGGCGGCATCAGCGACGATGACTGGCAGATCCCGGTGGTGGTCGAGCTGAGCGGACCGAGCGACTGTCCGGAGGGCCTGCACACCCGCATCGGGCTAAACGATCTCAACGCCATGGAGAACGAGCAGGAGGCCCAGGTTCTGGAGGCGATGCGCGCTGCCTCGAAGAGCATGGGACCGAACGGGCCGCCGAGCGGACCCGCCCAGCCGTCCCTGATCGCCGACGGCAGCGCGACTCCCGATCCGGATGCGCTGCAGGCGTTCCGGCAGGCGCAGTAAGCGCCAGTTACCTGCCGCACGGGGGAGTCCGGGTACCGATCATGATCGGCGAGCTCATAGATCACTATCGCGTACTCGAGCTCCTCGGCCGCGGCAACATGGGCGTCGTCTACAAGGCGCTCGACGTGAATCTCGACCGCCAGGTCGCGATCAAGGTCATGAGCGCCGAGGCGCGCGACGATCCCGACTTCGTCGAGCGCTTCCGTCAGGAAGCGCGCATGCAGGGCGCGTTGAATCATCCCAACGTCGCGATGCTGTTCGACTACTTCGTCCACGACGGCGCCCCCGTCGTGGTGATGGAGTTCATCGACGGCGAGAGCATGGAGCAGATGATCCGGCGGCGCGGCGCGATCCCGGTGCGCGAATGCATCCCGCTCTTCAAGCAGGCATTGGGCGGCGTCGCGGCCGCGCATCGCGCCGGCATCGTCCACCGCGATCTGAAGCCGAGCAACCTGATGGTGACCCGCGACGGCACCGTCAAGGTGATGGACTTCGGCATCGCCAAGCGGCAGGGCGCCCCGGGCGCCACCAGGGTGAGCAGCACCAGCATCGGCAGTCCCCTCTACATGGCGCCCGAGCAGATTCTCGGTCGGCCGGTCGATTGCCGCACCGACGTGTACGCGCTCGGCCTGACGCTCTACGAGCTGTTGACCGGGTGCCGGCCGTTCAATCCGCGCGGCAAGGCCGAGTACATGGTGTTGAATGCCCACGTCAACGACACGCCCGAGCCGCCGACCGTCTACCGCTACGGGATTCCGCAGCCGATCGTGGATGCGGTCATGCGCGCGCTCGCGAAGGATCCGGCCACGCGCTTCCAGAGCGCCGACGAGTTCATGCAGGCACTGCCGGATGCAGGCGCTCTTGCAGCGGCTGCAGCCGCAATGGCGGCACCCACCGCGGCGGCGCCTGACGGGGCTGCGAGGCCAGCAGGTCCGACCGGCACGGTGGCGCTCGAGCCGCAGCCGCCTGCGGCGCGCGCAGGTCCCACCGGCACGCTGGTGCTCGAACCATGCGCCGCGCCGCCCGCCTCAGGTCCGACCGGCACCCTCGTGCTTCCGCGAGAGGCCGCGGCGCCTGCTGCGGGCCCGACCGGCACGCTGGTGCTCGAGCCGCAAGCTGCGGGCGGGACCACGGCGATCGAGTACACGCCGATGCCGGCCCGGCGCGTCGACCCGTCGCAGTCCATGGTGGTGGATTTCTCCGCGGGCACCGTATGGCAACAGCTGCATCCGCCGGAGCCAGCGCGGCTGGCGGTTGTCGCCGATCCTTCCGCGCAGGGTCATGTTGCCATCTTCCCGGAGGCGCATGCCGCGACGCATGGCCCGCGCAAGGCGTCACGTCCCTGGCTGGCGCGCGGCGGTGGTCTCGGCACGGTCGCTGCGCTTCTTGCCGTGATTGCTTTCGGCGCCGTACTGCGTCACGGCGCCCGTTTGCATGCGGCCCATGCGGCCGCCGCTTCCGAGGCGGGCCTCCCGCCGCCCGCAGCGCAGGGACAGGCGGTTCCCGAGACACAAACGCCGACGGAATCCACCGAGCCGCCCGCGCCGGCGCCTGCGACAGCAGTGCCATCGGTGGCAGAGGCCGCGCCAGCTGCCGCGCCGCTGGCCCCGCCCGCGCCCGCCACCGGTAGCGCGCCACCCCTGCGCCAGGGTCTCTCGGGCACTTGGAGCGGCGAATACGTCGATGCCTCGGGCAAGCGGCTGTTGCGCGTCGTGAATCTCAGCATCAGCCGCGTGCAACCCGACGGCGGAATCGAAGGAACCCTGGAGTATCAGGCGGACTCCGGGAATGGGGAATGCAAGCTCCACCCGCGCGGCAGTACCTGGGTCGCCGGGGAGCGGCGTTTGCAGCTGAGCCCCGAAGCCTGCAGCCCACACCATCCGCGCGAGCTCGGCGTGCCGCTCGATTTCGCCGGCGTGAATCCGGGAGCCAACACCCTCAAGGACGGCCGCATCGAGGCGCCCACCGGTGAAGTCATCCGCGTGAAGCTCAAGCGCGTGAGCGGCGTCTAGAGCCGCTCGGCTCGCTGCCAGGTCACCGGCGGCAGCCGCTCGCCGATCAGCTTCCCGGCCCGCACCAGATCCAGCCCGGCGCCCGGCGCCGCAGCATCCCCCGTATCCAGCTCGCCGAGCAGCTGCGCCTGCACCAGGCCGCGGCGCAGCGCCTCCGCGTAGGGGATCTCCGGGTGAAACATCACCATCGAGTAGCGCGGGATGAAGCGGTCGGGGAAGCGCCGCTCGAGCGCCATCGCGTGGCCCTTGAGGCGCACGAAGCGCGCATCCAGCACCGCGTCGCGCATCTCGAGGTAGTTCTCGAGGGCCATCTGCGCGATCGCCTCGGTGTTGGGTCGGCGCACGCGCTCGAACTCCGCGAACAGCGCCTCCCAGCCATCGTGGCGCTCGATGAGCTCATCGAGCACGCGGCAGTCCTCGAAGGCGGCGTTCATTCCCTGGCCGTGGAACGGCACGATCGCGTGCGCGGCGTCGCCGAGCAGCAGGAGCTCGCCGCCGACGCGCCAGGGAGTCGTGTGCACGGTGCCGAGCTGTCCCTGCGGGTGCTGCGCGAACTCGCTCAGCAGCCGCGGCATGAGCGGCACCGCGTCGGGGAACTGCGCCGCGAAGAACTCCGCGACCGCCGCGGGCGTCGTCAGCGCCGCGAAGCCCGCCGCGCCGGCGCGCGCCAGGAACAAGGTCGCCGTGAAGCTGTCGTCGGTATTCGGCAGCGCGATCAGCATGAAGCCGCCGCGCGGCCAGATGTGCAGCGCGTGGCGCTCGAGCAGCGCGCCGCCGCCCGCCGCCGGCGGAATGGTGAGCTCCTTGTAGTCGTGGTCGAGCCAGTCTTCGCGCACCGTGACCAGCCCGGCCGCCGCGAGGCTCGCGCGCACCGCGGAGCCCGCGCCGTCGGTGGCGATGGCGGGTGCCAGCGGCAGCTCGAGCTCGCCGCCCTGCGCGGCGTCGCGCAGCCGCAGCCGCCCGCGCGGCAGGTCGACGCCGAGCGCCTGCATGTTGAAGCGCACCGCGACGTTAGGGTGGCGCAGCGCCGCCTCGATCAGCAGGCGATTCAAGTCCGCGCGGCCGACCGAGTAGATGACCTCGTGCTCACGCTGGCCGTAGGGCTGCAGCGAGCTTGCGCCCGAGTGCTCGTGCACCATGCGTCCGCGCATGGCGATGGTGAGCGGACGTACCTGCTCCATGACACCGGCGCGCTCGAGCGCGGCGATGCCGCGCGCCGCGAGCGCCAGGTTGATCGAGCGGCCGCGCTCCGGCTGCGCCTGGCGCGGATCCGGGCGGCGCTCGTAGAGCGTCACGGCGAAGCCGCGCCGCGCCAGCAGCAGCGCGAGCAGGGCGCCCGCGAGTCCCGCGCCGACGATGTTGACGGCGGTGCCGGGTGAGCCCTTCACGCCCGCTCCGGCAGCGCCTGCTCGAGGCACTGGACGAAGCGCACCGCGTCCTCGAAGCGGTTGTAGAGCGGCACCGGCGCCACGCGGATGATGTCCGGGTAGCGCCAGTCGCACACCACGCCGCCGGCCCGCAGCTTCTCGAGCACGCGGCGCCCGGGAACCGCGCCGCCGGCGATGCGCAGCGACAGCTGGCAGCCGCGCTCGGAGCTCGCGCGCGGCGTGATGACCGCGACCCGCGGCGCGAGCGGCTGCAGCAGCTCTTCGAGGAAACCGGTGAGCGCCAGCGACTTGCTGCGCAGCCGCTCCATGCCGGCGGCGACGAAGATCATGAGCGAGGCCACGAGCGGCGCGGCGGCGAGAATCGGCGGGTTGCTCACCTGCCAGGAGTCGGCGCCCGCGGCGGCGCGGAACTCGGGCTCCATGCGAAAGCGCGTGTCCTGCTCGTGCCCCCACCAGCCGGCGAGGCGCGCACCCGGCAGGGCGCCGCCGTGCGCGCCCCGCGGCTGCGCGCTCGAATGGCGCGCGTGCACGAAGCAGCCGCCGATCGCCCCGGGCCCGCCGTTCAGGTACTTGTAGCTGCACCACACGGCGAAATCGGCGGCGCTGTCATGCAGCGCGAGCGGCATGTTGCCCATCGAGTGCGCCAGGTCGACGCCGGCGATCGCGCCCGCCGCGTGCGCCGCGCGCACGATGCGCGCCAGATCGAAGGATTCGCCGGTGCGGAACTGCACGCCCGGCCACAGCACCAGCGCCAGCTCCGCGCCGTGCTCCGCGATGCACGCCTCGACCGCGTCCGTGCCGATGAGATCCTCACCGGCCGCGGGCGCGAGCTCGATGAGCGCGTCCTCGGGATCGAGGCCGTGCCAGACGATCTGCGAGGCGACCGCATGGCGGTCCGAGGAGAAGGCGCCCGCCTCGATGAGGATGCGGCGGCGCTCGCCCCGCGGGCGATAGAAGCTCGCCAGCATCAGGTGCAGGTTGACGGTGAGCGAGTTCATCGCGACCACTTCGCTCAACTCCGCTCCCGCGAGTGCCGCGAGCCCCTCGCTAAGGTTCTGGTGGTAGGGGATCCAGGGGCGGCCGCCGTGCTCGTGTCCCTCGACCGCATGTCGCGCCCAGGTGTCGAGCTCCTCGTCGACGAGCGCGCGCGCGTTGAGCGGCTGCAGCCCGAGCGAGTGGCCGCACAGGTACACGAGCGGCGCGCCGCGCTCATCGAGCGGCAGCGCGAAGCGCTCGCGGAAGCCGCGCAGCTCGTCGGCCGCGTCGCGCGCGCTCGCCCGCGCCAGCAGCGCCGCATC
>JASHVF010000095.1 GCA_030039615.1 Gammaproteobacteria bacterium
GCGCGCACCAACGGGTATCTGCGCGTCTGGTACACCGACATCGGCGCCAAGGTGAAGAAGGGACAGCTGCTCGCGGAGATCGACACGCCGGAGGTCGACCAGCAGCTGCGCCAGGCGCAGGCCGATCTCGCGACCGCCGAGGCCAACTACCAGCTGGCGCGCACCACCAACGAGCGCTGGCAGGGGCTGCTCGCCACGGAATCCGTCTCCAAACAGGACGCCGACGAGCGCGCCGGGGATGCGGCCGCCAAGGCGGCCGCGGCGCAGTCCGCCGCGGCGAACCTCGCACGCCTCAAGGACCTCGAGTCCTTCAAGCGGGTACTGGCGCCGTTCGACGGCGTCGTCACCCAGCGCAACACCGACGTCGGTGCCCTGATCAACGCGGGCGAGGCGCCGGGAGGTGCGCTGTTTCGCGTGGCCGACACCCACCGGCTGCGCATCTATACCTCGGTGCCGCAGAGCTACGCGGCGCAGGTTCACCAGGGGGAAACGGCCGGCCTGGTGTTCGCCGATCATCCGGCCCAACGCTTCGAGGCGCAGGTGGCCGAGACCGCGCACGCGCTCGATGCCAGCTCGCGCACCCTGCAGGTGGAGCTGCAGATCGACAACTCGCGCGGCGAGCTCTTGCCGGGCTCCTACGCGGACGTGCACTTCGAGCTGCAGGGAGGCGCGGCGCTGCGCATTCCGGCCAACGCGGTCCTGTTCCGCTCCCAGGGCCTGCTGGTCGCGATCGTAGACTCCTCGCAGCACGCGCACCTGCGCCCGATCGTGCAGGGACGCGACTTCGGCAAGGAGATCGAGGTGCTCTCCGGAGTCACCGAAAGCGACCTGCTGATCGTCAATCCGCCCGACTCCCTCAGCGACGGTATGCAGGTGCGCGTCGTGACCCCGGGCGCCGCCGGCGGCGCCAACGCCGGGCACGGCTGATGCGCTCAAGGGTCGGGCCCGCCGTCGCGGCGAGCTGCGTGCTCGCCGCCTGCTCGCTCGCTCCGCACTATCAGCGTCCCGCCACCGAGACGCCTGCCGCGGCCTACAGGGAGCTCGACGGCTGGAGGCTCGCATCGCCCGCGGATACGACTCGCCGCGGTCCCTGGTGGACCATGTTTGAGGACGAGGAGCTCGATGCGCTCGAGGCGCAGGTCACGAGCGCCAACCAGAGCCTCAAGGCCTCGCTGGCGCGGCTCGCCGAGGCCCGCGCGCAGACCCGCATCGCGCGCGCCGGCTTTTTTCCCGTGCTGACGGCGGATGCGAGCGCCACCCGGCAGCGCGCCTCGATCAACGAGCCGGGCTACACCGCCGGCAGCAACCCGAACTACGACGACTTCATCGTCGGCGGCTCGCTTTCCTACGAGCTCGACCTGTTCGGTCGCATCCGCAACACCGTGAGCGGCGCACACGCCACGGAGCAGGCGAGCGCGGGCGATGCGGCGGCTCTCGAGCTGAGCGTGCACGCCGAGCTCGCCACGGACTTCTTCACCCTGCGGGGCCTCGACGCGCAGCAGCAGCTGCTCGATCGCACCGTCGCGGACTACGTCAAGGCGCTCGAGCTCACGCGCAACCTCTACCAGGGCGGCGCCGCCGCGCTCTCCGACGTGCAGCAGGCGCAGGCGCAGCTCGAGACCGCCCGTACGCAGGCCGAGGACACGCGGCTCGAGCGCGCGCAGACCGAGCACGCGATCGCCGTGCTGGTCGGCGCCGAAGCGAGCCGCTTTCACCTCGATGCCCGGCCGCTCGAGGTCGGGCGCACCGTTCCGGGCGTCGACCCGGGCCTGCCCTCGCAGCTGCTCGAGCGCCGTCCGGACGTCGCCGCCGCCGAGCGGCGTGTGGCGGCGGCCAACGCGGCCATCGGCGTGGCGCGCGCCGCCTATTTCCCGGTCTTCACGCTCTCCGCCGGCGCCGGCCAGCAGAGCACCCAGAGCGGCAACTGGTTGACGGCGCCGAGCCGCTTCTGGTCGATCGGGCCGCAGGGCGTGTTGACCGTGTTCGATGCGGGTCTGCATGCGGCGCAGTCGGCCGCCGCGCACGCCAGCTACGACGAGCAGGTCGCCAACTACCGCACCACCGTGCTCACGGCCTATCAGGACGTGGAAGACAACCTGGCGGCGCTGCGCCAGCTCGAGCGCGAGAGCGTCAGCCAGGCGGCCGCGGTCACCGCCACCCAGGGAGCGCTCGATCAGGCCAATTTCCGCTACAAAGGCGGCGTGGTCACCTACCTCGAGGTCGTCTCGACCGAGAACGCGGCGCTCGCCGCGCGTCTCGCGGCCGTCAACATCGAGACCCGGCGCCTCTCCGCCGCGGTGCTGCTGGTGCGCGCCCTGGGCGGCGACTGGCACGTCGCGGCTGCCCCCGGGCACGAGTGACGGGCGCGCGCCGGCGCAGACCCGCTGCCGACGCCGTGTCAGCGGCCCGGCGCCTTGAACAGCGTGCGGTAGGCGAGTCCGGCGAGTCCCGCCCCGATGAGCGGCGCCACCCAGAAGAGCCATAGCTGTCCGAGGGTCCAGCCTTGCACGATGAGCGCCGGGCCGGTGCTGCGGGCCGGATTGACCGAGGTGTTGGTCACCGGAATGCTGATCAGGTGGATGAGCGTGAGGCCGAGACCGATCGCGATCGGCGCAAAGCCCGCGGACGCACGCGCATCGGTGGCGCCCAGAATGATCACCAGGAACATGAACGTCATCACCACCTCGGTCGCAAAGCAGGCACCGAGTGAGTAGCCCCCGGGCGAGTGCGCGCCGTAGCCGTTGTTGGCGAGACCAGCGGCGGGATCGAACCCCGGATGACCGCTGGCGATGTAGTAGAGCAGCGCCGCCGCGATGACCGCGCCGAGTACCTGCGCCACGACGTAGGCCGGCAGGTCGGCGGCCTTGAAGCGCCCGCCGGCCACCAGGCCGAAGGTCACGGCGGGGTTGAGATGCGCTCCCGAGATGTGGCCGATCGCGAACGCCATGGTGAGTACCGTGAGCCCGAAAGCGAGCGCCACGCCGGCGAAGCCGATGCCGGTATGCGGGAAGGTCGCGGCCAGTACCGCACTGCCGCAGCCGCCGAGAACCAGCCAGAAGGTGCCGATGAATTCGGCCAACGAACGCTGCAGCAGCGTCATGTGCGCACTCCCCCGTGTTGCTGGCGGCCGATTGTCGGGCCGATCAGGCCCGCATCGCAAGCGCGGCCCTCAGGCCGCGCGCGCGAAGTCGATGAAGCCGCGCTCCATGTCGGTGTGCGTCAGCTGCACGCGCACCGCATCGCCGACGTCGAGGCCCTGATAGCCTTTGACCAGCTTGCCCTCGGCGAGCGGGCGCGCGATGCGCACGAAGGTGCCGCTGTCTCCGGCGCCGGTGACCAGCGCATCGAAGTGCTCGCCGATGTGCGGCGCGAGCAGCATGGCGGCGGCGGATTTCGCCACCTGACGCTCGACTTTCGCGGCATTGCCCTCCTGCGTCGTGCAGTGCTCGGCGAGCGCGCGCAGCGTCGCGTCGTCATAGGGTGCGGAGTGGCCGCCGAGCACGGCCTTGACCAGGCGCTGTGTGATGAGGTCGGGAAAGCGGCGGTTGGGGGCCGTGGCGTGGGTGTAGTCATCGACCGCGAGGCCGAAGTGACCCTCGGCGGGCTCGCCGGGCCGCTTGAGGACGTACTCGCCGGCGCCGAGCAGCTTGACGACGGCGAGCGACAGGTCCGGGAAGCGCTGCGGAGCCTTCAGCTGGCAGCTGACCAGGAAGGCGCTCAGGGCGCGCGCATCGGCCGCCGCGGGCAGCGAGCCGCCCCAGGACGCGGCCAGCGCGACGATGCGGTCCCAGCGCTGCGGCACCCGCAGCACGCGCCGCAGCGAGGAGGAGCGCCTCGCTTCGAGGAAGCGGGCCACCACGCCGTTCGCCGCGATCATGAAGTACTCGATCAGCTCCTTGGCGCGATTGTCCTCGTCGGGCCGCAGGTCGAGCAGCGCCCTGCCCTCGTAGACCGCCTGCGCCTCGAGCGTGGTGAGGGCGAGCGCCCCCTGCGCCTTGCTGACGCGCTTCAGCGCCTGCGCGACGCGATCCTGGGTGCGCAGCTGCGCCTCCATGCCGGCAACCGCGGCGACCGGCGGCGGCATCGGGCCCTTGCCGTCGAGCCAGGCGGCCACGCTGTCGTAGGCGAGCTTGGCGCGGTTGACGACGCTCGCCCGGTAGACGTCCGCAGCACTCACCGTGCCGTCGGCCGTGACCGTCATGTCGATCACCAGGCTCGGCCGCTCCTGTCCGGCGGCGAGCGAGGTCAGATCGGTGGACAGTCTCTCCGGCAGCATCGGAAAGATCTGCGCGGCCGTATAGACGCTGGTGGTGTTGACGCTGGCGCGCGCATCGAGCGGCGAGCCCGCGGCCACCGTGGCATCGACGTCGGCCACCGCCACCAGTATGCGGGTCGCGCCGCCCGGCAGCGTCTCGGCCACCGACAGCTGGTCGAGGTCGCGGGAATCGTCGTTGTCGATCGAGCACCAGAGGAGCGAGCGCAGATCGCGCAGCTGCGTGCCGAGCGGCGCCGGACCGGCGATGCCGCGCAGCTGCGCGAGCGCCGCCGGCGGAAAATCCGGCTCGAGCCCGCGCTCCTGCATGACGCGGCGCGCGATCTGCGCGAGCTCGGCCTGCGGACCGTTGGAGGTTGGCATGAGGGCATGATACCCGGCCACAAAAAAGCAGGGCGCCGCGGTTGACGGCGCCCTGGAGCGTCCGGCGGGGGCGTCCCCGCCGCCGAGGTGTCAGCTCTGTCAGCTCGAGGGGAGCGTCCCGGTGTAGTAGAAGATCACGTATGCCTTGACCGCGCCGCTCGCCGCGGTGCCGGCCGGCTGCGGCACGCCCCACACCTTGACCAGCGTGCTGGCAGTCAGGCTGGTCGTGAAGGTGGTGAAGTCGGCGGAGTTGCTCAGGTCGAGCGGCGTGATGGTCACGACGCCGTCGCTGCGGTTCACCTGGTAGACCAGGGTCGCCGAGCCCGCGGTGGCATCGAAGTCGACCGTCACCGCGTTGCCGCCGTTATTGACCAGCGACATCGTGAAGGAGCTGCCCGTGACGCCCTGCACGATCTGCGCAAGCGGCAGCGGCGTCGGCTCGAGAATCGCCATCGGCACCTGCCAGGGCGACATGCCCGCCGCGGGTGCGCCCACCCAGGTGGCATAAGAGGCGCCCGAGGCGTTCATCTGGCCGAAGCTGCCGCCGAAGTCGACCGCGCCGTTGCTCGCCGACTCGAAGTCGCCGATCGCGTCGGCGCCGGTGTCGGCCTGCGTCGGGAAGGTGAAGAACCACCAGTCGAAGCCCGAGATCGCGACGCCGCTCGGATCCATGTTGTTGTCGCTGCCGGTATACGGCAGGTAGCCGAGGCTGGCCGTGTAGTCGTCGCTGCTGGCGACGTAGTCGCGCGTATAGGTGAAGCCGGTGCCGGTCGCAGCCGAGATCGTGCCGCCGTAGTTGGCCGTCTCGATGTCGACCGTGTCGGCTACGATCGGGTTGCTCGACACGTTCATCGAGCTCACGTGCACCTTGAAGCCGCGCACGATGTCGGCGCTCGCGAGGAAGCCCGGGCCCTGGCCGATGGAGGCGGCGTCGACCGACGGATTCTGCGGCTTGCGGAAGTAGAACAGCGTATCGGCACCGATCAGCACCTGTTGCGGCGTGCCGTCCTCGCTCTCGATGGTCAGCGTGCCGGCGGCGTCATCGACACTCAGCACGTGGCCTTCGGGGCTCAGCCAGACGTTGGCGAAGGTGCTCGAGTACCACACGCGCACCGCGGTCAGCGAGCCGTCCTGCTGATAGCGCGCCGCGACCCGCACGAACTTGCCGGCGAGCGCGCTGGGGAAGGCGCTGTTGACGACCGTGCGCGCATCGTCGTTGTCGACGTCGTAGACGATCGTGCCGTTGGTCGAATCGACGTTGATGGTCAGCTGCGTCGTGCTGGTGATCTCCCCTTCCGGGTTGCTCGCCGGCAGCAGCGGGAAGTCGCGCAGCATGGTGAAGGACGCGCCGCTCACCGTCTGCACGGTGCCGTAGCTGTGGCGCAGCACCAGCCAGCGCAGATCACCGAGCGGGTGGCGGCGGACCGGGCCGTTGAAGTTGACCGCCCAGAGCGTCGCGCCCTCGGCGGCCGGCGGATTGTGGGCGACGATGAACGCGGGATGCGCCAGGTTGAACTCGACGTCGAGCGCGTTCGGAGCGCTGCTGCTGATCGTGAGCGGGCTGTCGAAGGTGACGTTGATCGGCACCGTGAGGCTGCCGCTCGTGCCCTGCGTGCCCTTGATCTGGATCTGGCTCGACGGGATGGTCGCACCTGCGGTGCCCGGGAAGCCGGCCGAGGGGTTGGAGGAGGCGGTGAGCACCACGTCGCCCGGATTGCCGGCGACCGTGACGACCATGCCGCTGTAGGTGTTCAGCGGCGCGCTGACCGGGCCGAGGATGTCGGCAAGGTCATCGAGCTGCACGAGATTGAGAGTCGGCGCGGGGCTCGATGCCGTCCAGATGGTGACATCGGCGCCGCCGTCCGCCGGGATCAGCGCGACGCTCAGCAGCTGCACGCCGATCGTCGCCCAGTCGTCGGAGGAGGCGTCGCTCACCAGCAGCTGCACCGTGGCGCTCTGCATGGGCGGGGGGGTGCTGCTGTTGGAAGCGGAGCCACCGCCGCCGCCGCCGCAGGCGGCGAGCAACGCGCCGAGACCCGTAACCAGCGCGCTCGAGAGCACGCGCCGCAACATAATGCGCTTCATGTTGGTTCCCTCTGTCAGTTCAGGGCGGGCGTTTGCCGACCTGTCGACACCCTAAAGCGATCCGGCAGCGAGTTGGTTGACGCGAGTTTCGCGCCCGGAGCGTGAGCCGCTGTCGCATCCCGGCGACGCGACCCGGTCGCTCGCGGCGGCTACGCGCGCGCGAGCAACAGCGTCGTCACGTGTTGTTTGGCACGCTCGCAGGCCGGCGCCAGCCCGAGACCGAGGGCGAGTCCGGCGGCGATCCCGGAGGCGAGCGCACAACCGGTGCCACGGCGCGCGGTGGCAGTGCGCGCGGCTGCGAACTCGCGCACGCCGCCGTCGCCGCACACCAGGCGGTCGATCGCGGCGGCGCCGTCCGCGTGGCCGCCCTTCATCAGCACCGCCGCCGGGC
>JASHVF010000096.1 GCA_030039615.1 Gammaproteobacteria bacterium
TACGCAATCAGGGCCGCGTGTTCCTCGGCGGCCCGCCGCTGGTGAAGGCCGCCACCGGCGAGGATATCGACGCCGAGACTCTCGGCGGCGCCGACGTGCATTGCCGCGAGTCCGGCGTATGCGATCACTACGCCGAGAACGACACGCACGCGCTCGCCATCGCGCGCCGCATCGTCGCGCGCCTCAGGGCCGCGCCCGACAGCGCGCCGCCGCTCAAGTCCCGCGAACCGCGCTACGACCCCGCCGAGCTCTACGGCGTGGTGCCGGCGAGCCTGCGCAAGCCCTACGACATGCGCGAGGTGATCGCGCGGCTGGTCGACGAGTCCGAGCTCGATGAGTTCAAGGAGCTCTACGGCACGACGCTGGTGTGCGGCTTCGCGCATCTCGGCGGCTACCCGGTCGGCATCCTCGCCAACAACGGCGTGCTGTTCTCCGACAGCGCGCTCAAGGGTACGCATTTCATCGAGCTGTGCTCGCGTGAGGAGATTCCGCTGCTGTTTCTGCAGAACATCACCGGCTTCATGGTGGGGCGGCGCGCCGAGGCCGGCGGCATCGCCAAGGACGGCGCCAAGCTGGTCACCGCGGTCGCCTGTGCGCCGGTGCCCAAGCTCACCGTGATCGTCGGCGGCAGCTACGGCGCCGGCAACTACGCCATGTGCGGCCGCGCCTATGCGCCGCGGCTCCTCTACCAGTGGCCGAATGCGCGCATCTCGGTCATGGGGGGCGAGCAGGCGGCGAGCGTGCTCGCGACCGTGAAGCGCGAGCAGCTCTCGCGCGCCGGCGAGCAGTGGCCGGACGCCGAAGAGGAGGCCTTCAAGGCGCCGATCCGCGAGCAGTACGAGCGCCAGGGCCATCCCTACTACTCCTCGGCGCGGCTCTGGGACGACGGCGTGATCGATCCCGCCGAGACGCGCCGCGTGCTGGCGCTGTCGCTCGCCGCCGTGCGCCATGCGCCGCTCGAGCCGGCGCGCTTCGGCATCTACCGGATGTGATGCGCGTGGGCCGCACGCTTCTGGTGGCCAACCGCGGCGAGATCGCCTGCCGCATCTTCCGCAGCGCGCGCCGCCTCGGCTGGCGCACGGTGGCGGTGTTCTCGGACGCCGACGCCGGCGCGCGCCACACGCGCGAGGCGGACGAGGCGGTCTGGATCGGTCCGGCCGCGGCGCGCGAGAGTTATCTCAGCAGCGAGCGGATTCTCGCCGCGGTGCGCGCCAGCGACGCCGACGCCGTGCATCCCGGCTACGGATTTCTCTCCGAGAACGCCGCCTTTGCCCGCGCCTGCGCCGACGCCGGCGTGAGCTTCGTCGGTCCGCCGGCGGCGGCAATCGCGGCGATGGGCTCGAAGATCCTCGCCAAGAACCGCATGCGCGAGGCGGGGGTACCGGTGCTGCCAGGCTATGCCGGCCCCGAGCAGGACCTGAAGCAACTGGCCGCGGCGGCGCACACGGTCGGCCTGCCGCTCATCATCAAGCCGGCGGCGGGCGGCGGCGGCAAGGGCATGCAGATCGTACGCGAGGAGTCCGAGCTCACCGCGGCGCTCGCCGCCGCGCGGCGTCTCGCCGAGAGCGCCTTCGGCGACGGTGCGCTGCTGCTCGAGCGCTTCCTGCCGGCGCCGCGGCATCTCGAGGTGCAGGTATTCGGCGACAGCCATGGCAACTACGTCCACCTCGGCGACCGCGACTGCTCGGCGCAGCGGCGCCACCAGAAGCTGCTGGAGGAGGCGCCGGCGCCGAACGTGCCGGATGCGGTGCGCTCGCGGCTGCGCGCCGCGGCCCTGGTGGTGGCGCGCGAGATCGGCTACGTGAGCGCCGGCACCGTCGAGTTCCTCTACGACGGGCGCGAGTTCTACTTCATGGAGATGAACACGCGGCTGCAGGTGGAGCACACCGTCACCGAGGCCGTCACCGGGCTCGACCTGGTCGAATGGCAGCTGCGCGTCGCCTGCGGCGAGCCGCTGCCGCTCACGCAGGAGGCGGTGCGCCTCGAGGGGCACGCGATCGAGGCGCGCGTCTGCGCCGAGGATCCGGAGAGGAACTTCCTGCCGAGCGCCGGGCGCCTCGCCCTCATGGAATGGCCGGTGCTGGACTCAGTGCGCGTCGATGCCGGCTTCGAAAGCGGTGACACGGTGCCCGACTGCTACGATTCCCTGCTCGGCAAGGTGATCGCCTGGGCCCCGGACCGCGGCCTCGCGGCCGCGCGGCTCGCCGCGGCGCTCGGTGAGACCTACTGCGCGGGCGTGCACAGCAACGAACGCTGGCTGGCGCGGGTGCTGCGCTCGCGGCGCTTCCTCGAGGTGCGGCACAACATCGCGCTGCTCGACAAGGGGGCGGCGGAGTTCGCCGGGCCGGCGAGCGTGCCGCCCGAGGATCTGATCCTCGCGGCGCTGGCGCTGCACGCCTCACAGTCCTCGACGGACGGCGGCCCATGGGCGGCGCGCGATGCGTTCACGCCCAATCTGCCGGCGGCGGTCGCCTACACCCTGTCCTGGAAGGGGCACGCGCATACGGTCGAGATCGTCTTCGGCCCGGACGGGCAGCCGCGCTCGGCGAGCGTCGACGTGCGCACGCAGCTTGCGGTCGCCGATGTGAGCTACTCGGGCGCGGCAGGGGCTGCCGCCACCGTCGCCGCACGCCTGGTCGAGCGGCGGCGCCGCGCGCGCTGCCGCGTCGCGGGCGGGCAGGTCACGCTCTGGGAGGAGGATGCGCAGTACGATTTCCTGCTCGAGGATCCGCGCACGCGGGAGTTCTCCGCCAGCGCGAGCAGCGGCGGGCTGACGACGCCGCTGCCCGGCGTCGTGGTCTCGGTGCCGGTGTCGCTCGGACAGAAGGTGGCCGCCGGCGAGGTGCTGATGGTGATCGAAGCCATGAAAATGGAGCACACCATCACCGCCCCCTACGCAGGCACCGTCCAGGCGATTCACTTCTCGCGCGGCGACCGCGTGCCGGAGGCGAGCCAGCTGCTCGAGCTCCGCAGGAGCTGAGGCTTGGCCGTTGCGCGTAGCGGGAACGGCCGCCGCGCCCTAAACGGCGCAGTCGTCACAGGTACGTAACAAAAGCGTTATGTCGCACGCGCACGCTGCCTTCGCGTGATGGACGCTTCAGGGAGATCGGGAGCGGTAGGGATGGGCGGGCAGCTGAGAAACGCGGCGCTGACCACCGCGGGCGTAGTCGCCCTCGTGGTGGCGGGCGGGGCCCACGCGAGCGGCATCGGCGGAGACGCCGGTGGCTACAACATCTTCATCTTTGGCAGCGGCAACTTCATCGCTACCAACGCCGATTCGACCGGAGACATCGCGGCCGGCGGCAATGTCATGCTGAGCAGCTACCAGGTCGCGGGCTCGGTCAGCGGCAACACGGCGCTGGTTCCCAACCCGGCCCGCCTGGTCGTGGGTGGAACGCTCACTGCATCGAACGGCGAGGTCGGCAGCGGCGGCAGCGGCACCATCTACACCAACAACACCCCCACGCTGTCGAGCTTCACCGCGGCAGCGGTTGCCGGGCAGACCGTCATCAGCAGCTTTTCGGCGGATGAGACCGAGTACCAGAACCTCTCGACCTTTCTCGGCGGCCTCTCGCAAAACGGTAGCGTCAGCACGGGCGCGGGGAACGCGCTCAACCTGACCGGTACGTCGGGCACGCTGAACATCTTCGACATCAGCGGCTCCCAGATTACGGGCGCCAGCGGCGGCACGATCAACATCTCGGCCCCCGCAGGCTCCACGGTGCTCATCAATGTTTCGGGCAGCTCCGCCACCTTCGCCAACGGCAGCGTCAACGAGACCAACGTCGGCGCTGCCACCGTGCTCTATAACTTTGTCTCCGCCACCAGCGTGACGCTCTCCAGCATGGATCCCGAGGGATCGATCCTCGCGCCCGACGCCGGCGTGGTCGGCAGCAACGGGCAGATGCACGGCCAGTTGATCGCGGCCTCCTACGGCATGGGGGGCGAGGACTCGACACAGTTTGACGATGTGATGTTTACGGGCACCCTGCCGGCGGCCGTGCCGCTGCCGGCCCCGGTGTGGCTGCTGCTCTCGGGCCTGGCGCTCATCATGTCGCCGACTCTCATGCAGCGGTCCAGAGCCCGCTTGCTACTTCGGGCTGGCTGAACCCGCCGGCGAGAGCTTCGGCGTGCCGGCTGCCGCGCGCGCCATGGCGATCACCTGATCGGCGCGCACCAGCAGGTCGCGAAAAGTGGCTTCCTCGTCCGCCGCCTGCGTCGGGCTGATCACCACGTAGCGGCCGTTGACCACCAGCGTCGGGACCGCGTCGATGGCGTAGTCCTCGGCCATCTGATCGGCCTGCACGGTCTCATTGTTGACGCCGAAGGAGACGTAAGCCGCGGCGAAGCCTGCGGCATCGCCTCCCTGCTTGCCGACCCAGTCGGCGATCGACTGCTCGTCGAAGAGATTCTGCTGGTGCTCGTGGATGGCGCGAAACACCGCGCCGTCGAGCTTCCTCAGGTCGCCGGTCGCCGCGAGCGCGTAATAGGCGCGCGACAGGTTCATCCACGGCGGGCGGCCGTAGCTCACCGCGACGCGCTTGAAGACGACGTCCTTCGGCTGCTTGGCAGCCCAGGCGCTCACGATGGGATAGAACTTTGCGCAGTGCGGACAGGCGTAGGAGAAGAACTCGAGCACCTCGATCTTCCCGGGGCTGCCGGTGGGCCGCGGCGGATTGAGCAGGCGGTAGTCCTGGCCCTCGACCGGCTGCGCGCCGGCAGGCGCGGCGCCGAGCGCCGCCGCGGCGGTGAGAAACAAAAGAGCGAGGTTCAGGCGGCGGATGCGGGTCGGCATTCAGTCGGTCTCCGTCGGGAGGTGGAAACGTAGCACGAAGCGCGATCGAAGAACCTCCAGGGGCGGCGCGCCCATTCGCCGGCGTAGTCGACGCCGATGCGCGTGCTGCGTCCGATCGAGACGCGTGGCGCACCTGAGGGGCGCTCGATCCACAGCTCCTCGCCGAGCAGATCCGCGCCGTTCAGCCGCCGGTCGACGTGCATGGCGCGGCATAGCAGCCCCGGCCCCCAGGTCTTGTCGGTGACGCCGGCGAGCGGCTCGAGCGCCCGCAGCAGCACCGCGTGCGGCACACCCTCTCTGGCAGTCACGACGTTGAGACAGTTCCAGAAGCCGTAGATGAAATATACGTAGGCATGCCCCGGCGGACCGAACATAACCTCGGTGCGCCGGGTGCGCCCGCGCGAGGAATGCGCCGCGCGGTCGCGGGGGCCGAGATACGCCTCGGTCTCGACGATGCGACCGCGGCGCAGCGTCCTGCCGTCATCGTGCACCAGGTGCAGGCCGATCAGCTCGCGTGCGACGGTGAGGGCACTGCGGGCAAAGAAGGCCCGCTCAGGCCTGGAACATTTCGTCACCGGACGATACTAAATGATCCCTGCTTTTATAGTAAAATCAAGGTAATGGAATATCGAACTCCGCTGAAGGCGCGCACCGCGCTCACGACTCTCCTCACCCTGGCGTGCACGATGCTGCTCACGGCCCCTGCGGCGGCGAGCGTCTATCCGCTGCCTGCGGACGGCTCCTCGGTCGTCGGCGCCGACGAGGCCGTGACCACGACCTATGAGGACACGCTTCCCGACCTCGCGCATCGCTACAGCCTCGGTTACTACGAGATCATTCGCGCCAATCCGGGCCTGGACGTGTGGTTGCCGGGCGCCGGCAAACGCGTTGTGCTGCCGGGCCGCCGCATCCTGCCGTCCGGCCCGCGCGAGGGCATCGTCATCAATCTGCCCGAGCATCGTCTTTACTACTACCCGAAACCGCGCAACGCCCACGAGCAGCGCGTGGTCATCACCTACCCGATCAGCGTCGGCAAGATGGACTGGCGTACGCCGCTCGGCGAGACGCGCGTCATCGCCAAGATCAAGAACCCCGCGTGGTATCCGCCCGAGTCGATCCGCAAGGAGCACGCGGCCAACGACGATCCGCTCCCGAAGGTGGTGCCGGCGGGTCCCGACAATCCGCTCGGCGCCTTCGCGCTGCGCCTCGCTGCCGGCAACGGCGAGTACATGATCCACGGAACCAACAACCCAACGGCGGTGGGGATGTCGGTGACGCACGGCTGTATCCGCATGTACCCGGAGGACGTCGCGGCGCTCTTCCCGCTGATTCCGGTTGGCACCAAGGTATGGCTGGTGAACGAGCCGGTGAAAGTGGCTTGGGTGGACGGGGAGCTCTTGCTCGAGGCTCATCCGCCCGTGGATGCGGAAGGCCAGACGGTGGAACCGGATCTCGAGCTGCTCTCGAAGCTGCTCGACCAGGCGCTCGGTGACAGCACGGCGGCGATTCACTGGGACCTCGCGCGCAAGACCCTGCAGGCCGCGGACGGCATTCCGACCGTGGTCGGTCTGGCGGCGACCCTCGACACACCGGCCGCCGCCGCCAGGACGCCCCAGCGGGTCGCTACCGGAGAGGCCACCGCGGAGGCGCTGAAGCGTCAGTGATGCTCGCGCGGGGCGCGTAGCTGCCCGAACAGGCGCACCAGGTTCGCCAGGCGTCCCGTGAGCGCGATGGCCGAGCGCGCCCACAGGACCAGCGTCAGCACCTCGCGGATGCGCCCGAGCAGCAGCATGCTGCCGAGCGCGGCCGCCCAGGCAAGAGGGTGGCGCAGCTTGCCGATGGGGGAGCCTTCGACGGCGCCGCGCAGCAGTGCGCGGGGCGTCAGCGCCCCGAGGCGCGTGGCGAGTTCGTCACGCTGCGCGTCGCAGCGTCGCAGCAGCAGTCGTCGGCGCGCCTCGAGCTCCTTCAGGCGGCTCATGGGACCCCGGCGCGGCGCTGGTCGCGTTCGAGCTGCTCGATCGAATACTCGAGAATCCCGGGGCGGCGTTGCAGGAAGCGCAGGCCGATCAGTGCACACGCCAGCGCCAGCACCAGAAAGGTCAGGCTGCCTGCCAGCAGACCCAGTATGCGGTGCGAGTCCCACAGCGCAGCGATCAGCGCCACGACGCCGAATGCCAGCGCCAGCAGCGTGCACAGAATGGCTGCCACCGCCCAGATGAGCGTGCGCGCCAGCCCGATGAGGTGGATCTCCAGCTCGACGGCCGCCAGCTCGAGTCGCGTGCGCAACGCCTCGAGTGAGGCGGCCAGCAGCCCCTGCAGCGGCGGCTCCGGCGGGGCGGCCGTGTCGGGCGCAGGCGCGTCCGCGCTCATCCCTTGCGGCCCATGATCAGGCCGAGGAGCAGGGCAATTCCGCCCACGATCGCGACCGCCTGCCAGGGGTTATCGCGCACGTAGTCGTCGACTGCGCGGGCGCGTGCCTTGACCTGGGTCTCGAGCCCGGAGAGCCGCTCGCGCAGCTCCGCCACCGTGGCCTCTGCGCGCGCCTGCTCGGCCGCGCTGGCCGTCCCGCTCGATGCGCGCAGCAGCGCCTCCGCCTCGCTGAGGAGTGCCCGCAGCTCCTCGACCAGCCGGCCGGCATTGAAGGCGTCCGTCATGATGGGTACTCCTTGCAGGAAGTTTCAGCGCGGGAGGCGCTTGCGCGTATAGGGATTTACGCATATCCGCCCCGAAACCGCGAGACGGCGCATCTAAGCTGCGCTACTCTCGCTCGGAAGGTACGCGATGAACGCGTCGGTTCCGAATCCGCTCCTGGAGCTGCGCACGCTCGGCGTGAGTGCGTGGCTCGATGACCTCGGCCGCGGGATGCTCGAGGACGGCAGCCTCGCGCGCCTCATCCGCGAGGATGGCATCGCGGGCGTCACCTCGAATCCCGCGATATTCGCCAACTCCATGACCACCGATCCGCGCTACGCGCAGCCGATCGCGCGGCTGCTGCCGAAGATGCCCTCGGCGATGGCGCTCTACGAGGAGCTCGCGATCGGCGACGTGCAGCGGGCCGCGGGGCTGTTCCGCCCGCTGTACGACCGCACCGGGGGCGGCGACGGCTTCGTCAGCTTCGAAGTCTCTCCGCACCTCGCTTACGACGCCGCTGGGAGCCTGAGCGAGGCGCGCCGCCTCTGGGGGCGGCTCGATGCGCCCAACACCTTCATCAAGATCCCGGGCACCGAGGCCGGGCTCCCCGTGATCCGCGACCTGATCGCCGCCGGCATCAACGTCAACGTGACGCTGCTGTTCTCGCCGGAGCGCTATCGCGCGGTCACGCGCGCCTTCATGGACGGCCTCGCGGCGCGCGCCCGCGGCGGCAAGCCGCTGGCCCACGTCGCCTCGGTCGCGAGCTTCTTTCTCAGCCGCATCGATACGCTGGTCGACAAGCTTCTCGACCAGCTGAGCGCGGCCGGCCAGCCAGCGGCACGCACGCTGCGCGGCAAGACGGCGATCGCCAGCGCCTGCCGTGCCTACGAGATCTTCGAGGAGTCGCTGGCGACGCCCCAGTGGCAGGCGCTGGCGGAGCAGGGCGCGCGGCCGCAGCGGCTGCTGTGGGCCTCGACCTCGGCCAAGGACCCGAGCTTCAGCCCGATCAAGTACGTGGAGGAGCTGGTGGTCCCGGACACGGTCAACACCATGCCGCTCGAGACCATCAACGCCTACCGGCGCCTCGGCCGCCCGGAGCTGCGCCTCGAGCGGCATCTGGCAGACGCCGCGGATACGCGCGAGGGACTCGAGCGGCTCGGGATCGATCTCGAGGCGGTCGCCGCGCAGCTCGAGCGCGAGGGCGTCGCCAAGTTCATCGAGCCATTCGATCGGCTGCAGAAGTGGCTGGAAGAGCGGCGCCACAGCCCGCAGGCGAGCTGAGCTCGCGCGCAGCAGCCGTGGAAACCGACGTCGTACGGGAGAGACTGCTCAAGCGCCGCGAGGAGCTGCGCCAGCGCGCGAGCGATGCCAGCGCCGAGGCGCGCCACGAGGCGGACCCGTTGTCGGCCGACTTCGCCGAGCAGGTGACGCAGCGCGAGAACGACGACGTGCTCGGTGCAATCTCGAGCTCGGCGCGTGCCGAGCTGCAGCAGGTGGATGCGGCGCTGCGGCGCCTCGCGCAAGGCCGTTACACGACCTGCTCCGGCTGCGGCGGCGACATCGAGCCCGAGCGGCTGGCGGCCGTTCCCTACACGGATAAGTGCCGCGCCTGCGCCGAGGGGGCTCGCCCGACGCCCGGCCGCGGGCGCCTCGGCTGAGCCGCCAGCGAACGCATCTTGCCGGCCTCGGGCGTCATCACCGTCACGACGGACTTCGGACACCAGGGCCCGTTCGTCGGGGTGATCAAGGGCTCGATCCTCACGCGCTTCCCCGCGGCCCGCATCGTCGATCTCACGCACGAGATCGTCGTGCATTGGCCCGCAGAGGCAGGTTTCTGGCTGGCGCGTGCTTTCCCGTACTTTCCGGTCGGCACGGTCCACGTCGCGGTAGTCGATCCCGGAGTCGGCACCTCACGCGACATTCTGGCGGTCGAGGCCCGCGGCCACTACTTTCTCGCCCCCGACAACGGGCTGCTCGCCGGGGTCGTGAGCCGCTGCGCGCCGGCGCGGCTCATCCGGCTCGCCGCGCTCTCTCTGGCGCGGCTCGGAGTCAGCAATCCGAGCGCCACCTTTCACGGCCGGGACATCTTCGCGCCGGTCGCGGCGGAGCTCGCCGCCGGGCGCTGCCAGATCGAGGACCTGGGCGAGGCCGTCGGAGCGCTGGTGCCGTCCTGGGTGGAGGATCCGGCCGTGGAGCCTGCCAGCGTCACCGGAGTCGTCATCACCATCGATCACTTCGGAAACCTCATCACTAATATCGACGCGCATCTGATCGAGCGTTTCCGCATGCCGGTCGTGCATGCCGGCAACCATGCCTTTCCGCTGCTGCGCACCTACGGGGACGCCGCGCCCGGGCAGTACCTGTCCCTCATCAATTCCTTCGGAGTCGTCGAGATCGCCCGCGCCGAGCAGAGCGCCTCGGAGGGGCTGGGCTTGAGCCGCGGAGCTCCTGTCGTCGTCCGGGACGGTACGGACCACGCTTAAGCTCGCTACCCCTGGATCGGGCCCTCTGGCGCCCCAATTTCGGTCAATGTTGAAAGGCGGCGCGAATCGGCTATAGTTCGCGCCTTATTCCGTGCCAAATAAGCACGTTACCCGTTGAATTAATTCAGGATTTGCACCAGAAGATGGCCGAACGGGACAACGAGGGCTTCGACCTCGACGAGGAATTCCTGAACAGTCCCCCCGAGGACGGCACCGACTATGATCGGATGCTCGACCGGGTGGACAAGCGTGTCCGCACCCAGGGAAAGCGGGGCAAGGCGGCCTGGAGCCGTCTCGAGGAAGTGCTGGCGGACAAGAAGCTCGAGAAGGATCTGCAGGACTTCGACGACGAGCTGTAGAACCGCGGCTCCCGTTGCTCGATCCAATCTAGCCTCACCTCAAGGTAAAGCGAGGCTTAGCCGCCTTGACCCGTAGCCCCTCGCCCTGGATCGTCCTCAAGTTCGGTGGCACGAGCGTCGCGACGCTCGCCAACTGGAGCAACATTGCACGGGTC
>JASHVF010000097.1 GCA_030039615.1 Gammaproteobacteria bacterium
CGACGTTGCGCGCCAGGCGCAGCCGCGCGAGCGTCTCGGCGGCCCGGGCACCGAGGTCGAAGAACATCCCGCCGGCATCGGCGCCGGGCTCGCTCAATTTCGCCCTCGTCGGCCGGTGGTGCGCGGCTTGCGCGCCGGCTTGGCGGCTCCGGGGCTGCGTTTCGCCGCAGCACGCTTGCGCGCCGCGGCGCTCGCCCACTGCCCTGGCGGCCGTTCGCGCAGCTGCCGCTGCAGCTCGCGGATCCGGCGCTGCAGGGCGTCAGCCTCCTCGCGCGTCGGCAGCCCCCAGGCACGCGCCATCCGGTCGGCCTGCTGGCGCTGCACGAGCAACAGCGCAGTGGCCGTGTTGACGAGCTGCGCCTGCAGCTGGCAGAAGTCCTCCCGCCGCACCGTTGCGGCGTAGGCCTCTTCGGCGCACTCCACCCAGGTCTCGTAAAGCTCGAGCGCCCCCTGCGAGGCGGAACCGCTGGCCGCGCGGCTCTGACGCGCGATGAAACGCTGCGCGGCGCCCTGGGCGATCTCGCTCCAGTGCCGCGCGAGCTCGCCCTGCAGCTGACCAAGCCTCATGAGCAGCTCCCAGGCGCTCTGCGCATCGGCGCCCGGCACGGCCGCAGGCCCGAGCGGCACGGCGGCGGGCGGCGCGCCGGGAAAGCCCGCGGCCGCGGCGAAGGAGGCGCCGGCGGCGGGCGAGCTCTTGAGCCACTGCTCGAACTGTCCCGCGAGCAGCGCGCCGAGTGCGCTCCAGTCGGGCGGCTGCGCGGCGGCCGCCGTGGGCTGCGCCGCAAAGGTCTTCAGCAGCTCGAAAAAGCGATTCGCCGCCGCCGTGAAGGCGGCGTCGGACTCAGGGCCAGCGGCAAAGGGGGCTCCGATCATGTATGCAGTGCGGAAAGAGCCTTCGTCAGGGGCCTGCTCAGGATGCCCATATCCAGGAGTTTTCTAGTAAAAACAGCGTTGCGCAAGTGGGGCCGCGGCTCTTGTAAGCGTGAGGTACGTCATTGTGCGCCGCATACAACCAAGCTAGTATCACCCGCCGTGCCCGCGCCGCGGGCCTTTTGGGGAATCGAACGGGCCGCCACCATGGCCGAAGAGCGTCTGATACGCAAATACGCCAACCGGCGTCTCTACGACGCGCAGGACAGCCGTCACGTGACACTCGACGACCTGCGCAAGCTCATCGCGGCCGGCGAGCGGATCAAGGTCATCGACGACAAGAGCGGCGATGACCTGACGCGCAGCATCCTGCTGCAGATCATCGCGAGCCAGGAGCAGTTCGGGACTCCGGTCTTAAGCACGCAGTTGCTCGAGGCCATCATCCGCTTCTACGGCAACCCGATCCAGCAGATGCTCACGACCTACCTGGAGCGCAGCATCGGCGGACTGCTGCGTCAGCAGAACGTGATGCAGGCGGAGATGGCGAAAGTGCTCGAGACGCCGATGGCGCCGCTCGCGGAGATGACGCGGCAGAACATGGAGATGTGGGCAAAGATGCAGGCATCGATGCTCTCGGCGTTCTCCCCCACCCCTTCGGCCGCGGAGGCCGATAAACCTCCCAATTCCCCGCCGGGCAGGAAGCGCGGCTGAGGCAAGCGACACGCGCGACCTCGCGCGTGCCTGCGGCCCTGCGAGCGGCCGAGGCCGTGCGAGCGCCGGTTGCAGGCAAACGCAAGGAGTAATCGCAAAGTGGACGTTCGTGGTAAGACCATAGTTGTGACCGGCGCGGGCCGCGGTATCGGCCGTGCGCTCTCTCAGCACTTCGCCAGCAAGGGAGCGGGCCTCGCGCTGCTCGATACCAACCCCGTCGATCTCGAGCAGACGCGCGCGGACTGCGCGCAGCTCGGCGCTACGGCACGCAGCTACGTGGCCAACGTCGCCAGCGAGGAGAGCGTTGCCGGCACGCTCGACCAGGTAACCGGCGACTTCGGGCGTCTGGACGGGCTCGTCAACAACGCCGGCATCGTGCGCGACGCCATGCTGATCAAGGTCAAGGAGGGTCAGGTGGTGAGCAAGATGACCCTCGAGCAATGGCAGTCGGTCATCGACGTGAATCTCACCGGCGTGTTCCTCTGTGCGCGTGAGGCGGCGCAGCGCATGATCACGCTGGCCAAGGGCGGCGTGATCGTCAACATCTCGAGCATCTGTCGCGCCGGCAACGCGGGGCAGACCAATTACAGCGCAGCCAAGGCCGGCGTCATGGCCATGACCGTCGTCTGGGCCAAAGAGCTCGCACGTCACGGCATCCGCGTCGGCGCGGTCGCCCCCGGCTTCGTGCGCACGCCGATGGTCGAGGGCATGAAGCCCGAGGCGCTCTCGCGCATGACGGCGCCGATTCCGCTCGAGCGCCTCGGGGAGCCGGAGGAGATCGCACAGGCCGTTGGCTTCATCTTTGAGAACGACCTCTTCACCGGGCGGTGCCTCGAGGTCGACGGCGGCCTGCGAATCTAGAATTAGAGTGCGATGCAAAATAAAGCCTGCATGGATTTTTATTTCTTTGTGGAATTTCATCATATAAATCAAT
>JASHVF010000098.1 GCA_030039615.1 Gammaproteobacteria bacterium
CCCTCTTGCCGCCTAAAAAGCCTTACCAAACCGGCACTTCCAGCACGCGCCAAATTGCCGGCGAGGCGCTTCCTGAGTACACTTGCGCGCTTGCCCGCGGACCCCCCGCGGGTATGACCTCTGCCAGCGAAAGGTACCCATCGAATGGCGCTCGAGCGCACCCTCTCCATCGTCAAGCCCGACGGCGTCCGCGGCAATCTGATCGGCGAGGTGTATCGCCGCTTCGAGAAGGCCGGGCTGTCGATCGTCGCCGCGCGCATGCTGCACCTGTCGCAGCGCGAAGCCGAAGGCTTCTACGCCGTGCACCGCGAGCGTCCCTTCTTCAACGACCTGGTGCGCTACATGACCTCGGGCCCCGTGATCGTGCAGGTGCTGGAGGGCGAGAACGCCGTCCTGCGCAACCGCGAGCTGATGGGTGCCACCGATCCGAAAAAGGCCGCCCCCGGCACCATTCGCGCCGATCTCGCCAGGAGCATCGAGCAGAACGTCGTGCACGGCTCGGATGCGCCGGACACCGCGGCGCGCGAGATCGCGTACTTCTTCAGCACGACGGAGCTGCACTCGCGTAGCTAGCGCGCGCCGCCATGAGCTCCCCGGCCCCAGAGCGCACCAATCTGCTCGGTCTGCCGCGTCCGGCGCTGGAGGCGTTCGTCGCGCAGCTCGGCAGCCGCCCGTTCCGCGCGCGCCAGCTGATGAACTGGATCTACAAGCGCGGCGTCGGCGAGTTCGCCGCCATGACGGATCTCGCCAGGGATTTCCGCGCGCGCCTCGGCGCGCACGCCGAGGTACGCGCCCCCGAGATCGTGCGCGTACAGCGCTCCGCCGACGGTACCGTGAAGTGGCTGCTGCGGGCGGACGCGAGCCAGGCCTTCGAGACGGTGTTCATCCCCGAGCCCGACCGCGGCACGCTCTGCATCTCCTCGCAGGTCGGCTGCGCCCTCGACTGCTCGTTCTGCTCCACCGCGCAGCAGGGCTTCAACCGCAATCTCACCACGGCGGAGATCGTCGGCCAGGTGTGGCTCGCCAGCGCTCAGCTCGCCGCCGAGGGCGGCTCCGCGGCGGCGGGCACAGAGCCCCTCGAGCGTCGCGTGACCAACGTCGTGCTCATGGGCATGGGCGAGCCGCTCGCCAATTTCCGCAACGTGGTCCCGGCGCTCGACATCCTGCTCGATGATTACGGCTGCGATCTGTCGCGGCGGCGCGTGACGCTCTCGACCTCGGGCCTCGTGCCGCAGATCTACAGGCTCGCCGAAGTGAGCAACGTGGCGCTCGCGGTATCGCTGCACGCGCCCGACGATGCGCTGCGCAACGAGCTCGTGCCGATCAACCGCAAGCACCCGATCGCCGAGCTGCTGGCGGCCTGCTGGCACTACCTCGACGAGCGCAACGGCCGCAGCGTGACGTTCGAGTACGTCATGCTGGACGGTGTCAACGACTCCGCGGCGCAGGCGCGCGCGCTGGCGCGGCTCCTCAAGGGGCACCCGGCCAAGGTGAACCTCATACCGTTCAACCCGTTCCCCGGCACCCGCTACACTCGTTCGCCGGCGCCGGTCATCCAGCGCTTCCGCGACGAGCTGCTGCAGCGCGGCGTGCTCGCCACCGTGCGGCGCACGCGCGGCGAGGACATCGACGCGGCCTGCGGCCAGCTCGCCGGACGGGTGATCGACCGCACCACGGTGCGGCTCGGCAGCAAGGTATTCGGCGTCGCCGTGCAACCATGAGCACAGAGTTGAACCGCATCGCGCATTCACCCGCCCGGCCGGCGGCGCTGGCTGCCCTGACGGCTCTGGCGCTCGCAGGCTGCGCCAGCAGCGCGCCGCCGCTGCACGTCGCCAACGAGCAGCAGGCCGCCGCCGCCAACACGCAGCTCGGCATTCAGTACATGAACCAGGGCGACCTCAACCTCGCCAAGGCAAAGCTCGACCGTGCGCTGCAGGAGGCCCCGAACAGCCCGGACGTGCACAGTGCGCGTGCCATGCTGTTCGAGCGCATGAACCTGCACGACAAGGCGGACGATGAGTTCCGCATCGCGCTCAAGCTCGCGCCTCACGATCCGGACGTCATCAACAACTACGCGGTGTATCTGTGCCAGAACGGCCGCACCGACGAGGGCGTCAAGCACTTCATGGAGGCAGCGCACAACGCGCTCTACCGCACACCGCAGGCGGCCTATACCAACGCCGGGGTGTGCCTGCGCGCCGCCAAGCGCGACGACGAGGCACGGGCGGACTTCAATGCCGCCGTGCAGCTGCGCCCGAACGACCCCGAAGCCGCCTTCCAGCTGGCCTCGCTCGATTTCGACCACGCGCAGCTCACCGCGGCGCGCATGCGCATCGACAGCTATATCGGCGCCTACCAGGCGACACCCGACCTGCTCTTGCTCGGCGTGCGCGTAGCGCGCGCCCAGGGCGACGCGATCGCGGCACAGCGCTTTGCCCGGCGGCTGCAGCTCGATTTCCCGGGGTCGGAGCAGGAGCGCGCCCTGCCCGCACTCGATCACAAGCCTGACTGACGTCCATGATCACGAGTGACGCGAGCGGCCAGGCGCGCAGCGGCATCGGCACACGGCTGCGGGCCGCGCGCGAGGCGCGCGGCCTCACGACGCTGCAGGCGGCCGAGAAGCTGCACGTCGACCCGCGCATCCTCGAGTCGCTCGAGGCGGAAAACTTCGCCGCTCTCGGCGCCACGGTGTACGTGCGCGGTCACCTGCGCCGCTACGCCGAGCTGGTCGGCGAGTCCTCGGCGGAGCTGCAGGGCCTCTACTCCGAGGCGGCGCAGGCCTCCGGCCCGGATCTCACCCGCATCCCGCACCGCGCGCCGCCCGGCCAATCGACGCGGCTGGTGGCGTTCGCGCTGCTGGTCCTGGTCGCGATCGCCATCGCGGGCGTCCTCTGGTGGCTGCTGACGCTGCCGGCGGCGAAGCCGCAGCCGGTATCGGCCGCGGCGCCCGAGCCGCTGCCGCTGGCGGCGCCTGCGGGAGCCAGCTCCCCCGCAGGGCCCACCTCCGCCGCAGGAGCCGCCTCCGCCGCACGGCTCATGAATGCGGTCGCGGCCGCGCAGCCGGGCGCGGCGGGCGCACTCCCCGGCGAGGCGCAGCTCGCCTTGCGGTTTTCCGCCGTCAGCTGGGTGGCCGTCTACGACGCCTCGGGGCGGCGGCTGACGGAAGGGATCAATGCTCCGGACAGCGCGCGTACCTTGACGGGCGCGCCGCCACTCACGGTGGTGCTCGGCAACGCGCCGGGCGTCGCGGTGCACCTGAATGGCCAGAAGGTGCCGCTCGACGGGCTGGTGCGCCGCGACGGCAGCGCTCGCTTCAGGCTCGATTCCAGCGGCCACGCCGTGCCGATGCCGCCGCAGCTGGCGCACGGGGGCTGAGTGACCCAGGAGATTCAGCCCGTCCGCGGCATGAACGACGTGCTGCCGGCGGAGATCGGCGCCTGGCAGCATCTCGAAGCTGTGACGCGCGCGCTGCTCACCGCCTATGGCTATGAGGAGATCCGCGTCCCGCTGCTCGAACGTACCGAGCTCTTCAGGCGCGCGATCGGCGAGCATACCGACGTGGTCGGGAAGGAAATGTATACCTTCACCGATCGCGGCGGCGACAGCCTGACACTGCGGCCGGAAGCCACCGCCGGCATCGTGCGGGCGCTCATCTCCAACCGCCTGCTGCGCGGCCAGCGCCACAAGCTCTGGTGCCTGGGTCCGATGTTCCGCCACGAAGCACCGCAGGCTGGACGCTACCGCCAGTTCTGGCAGGTCGACGTCGAGGCGGTCGGCTGCCCGGGTCCGGACGTGGACGCAGAGCTGATCGCTCTCAGCGCGCGCCTGTGGCAGCGGCTCGGGCTCGAGGGCCTGACGCTCGAGATCAATTCGCTCGGAACCGCCGAGAGCCGCCGCGCCTACCGTGCGCGCCTGGTGGAGTACTTCGAGCGGCACGAGTCAAGCCTCGATGCCGACAGCCGCCGGCGGCTCGGCGGCAATCCGCTGCGCATCCTCGACAGCAAGAATCCCGAGCTGCAGGAGCTCATCGCCGGCGCGCCGCTCCTGACCGAGCACCTCGATCCCGAGTCGGCCGCGCACTTCGAGGCGCTCCGGCGCATGCTCGACAGCGTAGGCGTCGCTTACACGATCAATCCGCGCCTGGTGCGCGGGCTCGACTACTACAACCGCACCGTCTTCGAGTGGATCACGACCGCCAGCGGCGCCCAGAATGCCGTATGCTCCGGCGGCCGCTACGACGGGCTGATCGCGCAGCTTGGCGGGGAGGCGACCCCCGCGGTCGGCTTCGCCATGGGTGTCGAGCGTCTCGTGGCGCTGCTCGTCGCCGCCGGCGGCGTGCCCGCCGCGGTTCCCCCCGACGTGTACGTGGTGGTGAGCGGCGAGCGTGCCACGGCCGCGGCGCTGCGCATCGTCGAGCGGCTGCGCGCCGAGCGGCCGCACCTGCGGTTCGAGCTGAACGTCGGGGGCGGCAATTTCAAGGCGCAATTCCGCCGCGCCGACAAGAGCGGCGCACCGCTGGCGCTCGTCATCGGGGACGACGAGCTGGCACGGGGCGTGCTCGGCGTGAAACCTTTGCGCATCGAGTCGGGTCAGAGCGAGTGCCCGATCGAGGCGCTGGCGGCCGGGGTGGATGCGGCGCTGGCGGGTCTGGGGAGAGATTGAGTGAGCGAGTACCTGTCCGACAAAGAACAATGGGAGCTGATCCGCACCGCGATCCGCGACAACTGGCTGTCGGTGGCCGTCGCGGTGGCGGTGGTGCTGGCGGGATTCCAGGGGTGGCGCTGGTGGCAGGCGCACCTCGATAGCCGCGGCGCGCAGGCGGGCGCTGCCTACCTCAGGATGGTCGAGGCGCTGGAGAAGGGCGACCGCTCCGCGGCGTTCGTGCAGCTCGGCGAGCTCGAGCGCAGCTACCCGTCCTCGCCGTACACCGACCAGGCCAAGATGGTGGCCGCGCGGGTCGACGTCGAGGCCAACGAGCTCGACAAGGCGGCTCATGAGCTCGACACGGTGGTGAAGGACTCGAAGGATCGCGAGCTCGCGCTGGTGGCGCGCGCGCGCCTGGCGCGGGTCGAGATCGCCCAGGGTAAGCCCGACGTGGCGCTCGCGACGCTCGCGGCCGTCGCGCCCGGCGCCTTCGCCGCCCGCTACGCCGAGGTGCGTGGCGACGCCTACTACGCCAAGGGCGACAAGGCGGCGGCACTCAAGGAATATCGCACGGCCGCCGCCGGCACCGAGGGCGACGCTGCGCTCCTCAACCTGAAGATCGCCGACCTGGCCGCCGAAGCGCCGCCTCCGGGCATTGCCAACACCGCGCCCGCGCCTGCGGGTGCTACCACTGCAGCTGCCGCGAAATAATCCATGCGCAACCTGACACGCCCGATCTCGATAGTGCTGCTGCTGCTCGTGGTCGGGGCCTGTTCCAAGGACAAGCCGATCGATCAGCCCGCCAAGCTGACCCCGGTCACGGCGACGCTGCGCGTCGAGCAGGTGTGGAAGGCCACGGTGGACGACAAGAAGGCGGTGCCGCTGCGGCTCGGGCTGAGCCTGGCGGTCGACGGCAATCGCGTCTATGCCGCGGGCCACAAGGGCGACGTCGTGGCGCTCGACCTCGCCTCGGGCCGCACCGTCTGGCGCACGCGCCTCAAGGCGTCGCTCTCGGGCGGCACGGCCATCGGCGACGGAATGGTGCTGATCGGCACGAGCGACGGGCAGCTGTTCGCGCTCGATGCCGCCAGCGGCGCGCGCCGCTGGTCGGTGCGCGTCAACGGCGAGGTGCTCGCTCCGGCTGCGATCTCCGAGCACCTGATCGCGCTGCGCACGGTGGACGGCAAGCTGCATGCGCTCTCGCCGGAGGACGGGCACGAGCTGTGGGCGCAGCAGGAGCAAGTGCCGCGCCTGTCACTGCGCGGCACGGCGCGTCCGGTGATCGCCGGGGATCTGGTGCTGTGCGGCTTCGACAATGGCAAGGTGCTGGCGGTCAACACCGGCGACGGCTCGGTGCAGTGGGAGGCCGCGATCTCCCCGCCCCACGGCCGCACCGAGCTCGAGCGGCTGGTCGACATCGATACCGCGGTGAGGGTGTCGGGGCAGGACGTCTACACCGTGGGCTTTCAGGGCAAGGTGGCGATGCTCGCGCTCGACACCGGCCAGGTGTGGTGGTCGCACGACGCTTCGAGCTATCGCAATCTGACGCTCGACGAGGACAACCTGTACATGTCGACCGCCGACGGCGAGATCGAGGCGCTGCGCACCCGCACGGGCGCCGAGCTGTGGCGGCAGAAGGCGCTGCTCTACCGCCGCCTCACCGCGCTTGCCACCGTGGACGACGTCAACGCGCTGGTCGCCGGCGACTTCCAGGGCTTCGTCCACTTCCTCGACAAGGCTACCGGAGCGCTGGCCGCGCGCGTGCGCGTCGGCAAGGTGCGTATCAGCAATACCCCGCTCGTGGTCGGTAACCTGGTGCTGGTGCTGAACGACCGCGGGCAGATCAGCGCCTTGCGCGTGACGCCGCTCACCGTGGCGCGCAAGTAGCGCCCGCGAGCGCTCCGCGCCGTGCCTGCATGCTTCCGGTCATCGCGCTCGTCGGCCGCCCGAACGTCGGCAAGTCGACGCTGTTCAATGTCCTGACCGGTACGCGCGACGCGATCGTCGCGGACGTGCCCGGCCTCACCCGTGACCGGCAATACGGCTTCGGGCGCGTGGGCCCCGTGCCGTATGTCGTCATCGACACCGGCGGGCTGATCGAGAATCCCACCGGGCTCGAGGCGCAGATGCGCGCGCAGACCGAGCGCGCGGTGGCCGAGGCCGACCGCCTGATCTTCGTGGTCGACGCGCGCGCCGGCCTCTCTCCCGAGGACCAGTTCGTGGCGCGGGAGCTGCGCCGCTCGGGAAAACCCGTGACGCTGGCGCTCAACAAGGCCGAGGGGCTCGACCCGGACGTCGCCGCGGCCGATTTCCACGCACTCGGCCTCGGCGAGCCGCAGGCGATCTCGGCGAGTCACGGCCAGGGCTGCGAGAGCCTGATGGAGCGGGTGCTGCAGGGCTGCGCGCCGCAACCGCCCGCCAGCGAAGCCGACGGCGCGATCCGCATCGCCATCATCGGGCGGCCGAACGTCGGCAAATCGACGCTGGTCAATCGGCTGCTGGGCGAGGAGCGCGTCATCGCCAGCGAGCAGCCTGGCACCACCCGCGACAGCATCCTCGTTCCCTTCGAGCGCGACGGTCGGCAGTTCCAGCTCATCGATACGGCGGGAGTGCGCCGCCGCGCGCGGGTCGAGGACGCGGTCGAGCGCGCCAGCGTCGCGAAGACGCTGCAGGCGATCGA
>JASHVF010000099.1 GCA_030039615.1 Gammaproteobacteria bacterium
GCGGCCGCGCTCTTCTACACGCTCATCTACGTGCTGACCGCGCTCGGGGCCTTCGGCGTGATACTGCTCTCGAGCCGCAAGGGCTTCGAGGCCGACCGGCTCGAGGACTACAGGGGACTGCACCAGCGCGATCCGCTGCTCGCCCTGGTGATGATGATGCTCATGTTCTCGCTCGCCGGCGTACCCATTTTTGCCGGCTTCTGGGCCAAGGTGCGCATCTTCCAGGCGCTGTGGGAGACGAGCCATCTGTGGCTGGTGGTGATCGCCGCGGCGATGTCGGTGGTGGGCGCCTACTACTACCTGCGCATCATCAAGCTCATGTACTTCGATCCGCTGCCGGAGACGCTGCCGCCCACGACGCGCTCCCCGGGGGTGCGTTTCGCGCTCGGTCTCAACGCGCTCGCGGTGCTCGCGCTCGGCCTGCTGCCGGGGCCGCTGCTCGAGCTGTGCGCGCGGCTGATTCACTGACGGCGGACCGGCGCGTGCAACACCCCCTCAGGCGGCTGTTGCCGCTGCTGCCGCTGCTGTGCCTGGTGCCGCTCGCCGCCGCCCAGGCGGGCGGCGCGCCGCACTACCGCATCACGCACCAGCTTCAGCTCCCGGGCGATGAGGGCTGGGACTACCTGGTCTACCAGCAGGGCGGGCGGCGCCTGTTCGTGTCGCGCGGCACGCACGTGCTGGTCATCGATACGGACAAGCTCGCGGTCGCCGGCGAGATTCCCGATACGCCGGGCGTGCACGGCATCGCACTCGCCCCCGAGGTCAATCGCGGTTACGTGAGCGCCGGGCGCTCGGGCACGGTCGTGGTGTTCGACCTCGCCTCGCTCGCCCGGATCGGGGAGATCAAGGTCACGGGTGAGAACCCGGACGCCATCCTCTACGACCCGGCCACGCGGCGCGTGTTCACCTTCAACGGGCGCGGGCGCAACGCCACCGCCATCGACGCCAGCACCGATCAGGTGGTCGGCACGATCGCGCTCGATGCCAAGCCCGAGTTCTCCGCGACCGACGGCCGCGGCCACGTCTACGTCAATCTCGAGGACCGGAACAGCCTCGCGGTGCTCGATGCGCGCACGCTCGCGGTGTCCGCGCTGTGGCCGCTGACGGGGTGCGAAGAGCCCTCGGGGCTGGCAATCGATGCCGCGCGCGGGCACCTCATGCCGGTGTGCGGCAACGGGGTCATGCCGGTGGTGGACGCCGCCAGCGGCAGGGTGCTCGGCAGCGCGCCGATCGGCGAGGGGCCCGACGCCGCGGGCTTCGATCCGGGCACCGGGCTCGCCTTCGCCTCCTGCGGCGACGGCACGCTCACGGTGGTGCACATCGCCGCCAGCGGGCGGCCCGAGGTCGTGCAGCGGGCGATCACGCAGCGCGGGGCGCGCACCATGGCACTCGACCTCGAGAAGCACCGCGTGTTCTCGATCACGGCGGATTTCTCGCCGCCGCCACCCGGGAGCGCGCAGCAACCGCATCCGCACCCGGCGATCGTGCCCGGCACGGTACGGCTGCTGGTGCTCGAAACCCATTCCTGATCCGGAGACCCTATGCGCAAGATTCTCTCGGGCGCGGCGCTCGCCGCAGTGTTGGCTTTCACGGCGCTGGCCGCCGCAGGCGCGCCCTCGCCGGCGGACAGCGCCTCCGACGCGCTCGCGCACGACATCTTCAAGCAGCTGATCGAGATCGACACCAGCGATTCGACCGGCAACGTCACCACGGCCGCCGCAGCGCTGCGCAAGCGCTTCCTCGATGCCGGCTTCGCGGCGGCCGACGTGCAGCTGCTCGGGCCGAACGAGCGCAAGAAGAACCTCGTCGTCAGGCTCCACGGTAGCGGTGCGCACCAGCCACTGCTCCTCATCGGGCACCTCGACGTGGTCGAGGCACGGCGCGAGGACTGGACCACGGACCCCTACCAGCTCATCGAGAAGGACGGCTTTTACTACGGGCGCGGCACCATCGACATGAAGGACGGGGATGCGGTCATGGCCGCAGCTCTCATCCGCATGAAGCAGGAAGGCTACCGGCCGAGCCGCGACATCATCGCCGCCTTCACCGCGGACGAGGAGGGCGGCTGCTGCAACGGCATCACGTGGCTCCTCAGGAACCATCGTGAGCTGATCGATGCGGAGTTCGTGCTCAACCAGGACGACTGGTCGGTGATGGCGGAGCAGGGCGTACCGAGGGTCGCGCGCGTCATCGCCACCGAGAAGATGTACGCCGACTACCAGCTATCGGTCACCAACAAGGGCGGCCACAGCTCGGTGCCGCGCGCCGACAACGCCATCTACGAGCTCGCGCGCGCGCTCACGCGTTTGTCGCATTTCCAGTTCCCGTTCGAGCTCAACAGCGTCAACCGCGGCTATTTCGAGCGCATGGCGAACGAGGTCGCGCAGGGCCAGGAAGCCGCCGACATGCGTGCGATCCTCAGGGATCCCCCCGATGCGCAGGCGCTCGCGCGCCTGTCGCGCAATCCGGACAACGTCTCGGTGATGCGCACCACCTGCGTGGCTACCCGCCTCGCCGGGGGCCACGCCAACAATGCGCTGCCGCAGCGCGCCGAGGCGGTGGTCAACTGCCGCATCTTCCCCGGCCATTCGAAGGAGGACATCCGCCAGCTGCTCGTCAAGGTCGTCAACGACCCGCAGGTCATGGTGCGCTACATCGCCGACGACGGCACCGTCTCCGACAAGGGGACCGACGAGCAGGCGGTGACTCCGGCGCCGCTGCGCGCCGACGTCATGCAGGCGCTGACCAGCCTGTCACGGGAGGCGTGGCCGCAGGCCAAGGTGATCCCGTTCCTCGATCCGGGTGCCTCCGACGCGAAATACACGATCGCCGCTGGCCTGCCCACCTATACCTTCGGGGGCGTGGCCGTGGACCGCGACGAGGTGCGGGCCCACGGGCGCGACGAGCGCATCGCGGTGGCGGAGTTCTACAAGTGGAACCGCTTCTTCTACCGCTACGTCTCGCAGCTCACTGCGCAGTAGCGGCCGCGCAGCGCCTCACGACATGCGGCGCGAGACGGCGATGACGCCGATCAGTACGATGAGGACGTTGAGGATCCACCACGACATCTGCTTGTGGATGAGGGTGCTGAGCGTCCCGCCAGCGGGGCTGGCTGCCGCCGGTGCGGCCAAGGGAAGCTGACCGTCGAGCGCCTCGAGCGCACCGTCGTGCGCGACGATGATTTCGAGCTTGCCCGGGGAGTGCTCCGGCAGGTCCTTGAGCGGCGCGGCCCAGCTGCCATCGGCGCGCGCCATGACCGGCAGCGCTCGGCCGTCGACCCGCACGGCGAGGTCGGTGACCTGCAGCGGCTGCTGATTGCCGCTGCGCCTGACGCGCAGTGTCAGCGTGCCGGCCGCCACCGCGCCTTCCACCGCGAGATCTGCGGAGTGCGCGAGCGGGGCCGCCGCGGCGCCCGCCGGGCTCGCGGCGACCGCGGCCGCGCTGCCGCCAAGCGTCGCCGCCACGATCCATGCCAGCAGCCTCATCACGCGTTTCATGTTAGCAGGTGGTGCGCCTAACAGGTCGACGGCGCGCCGGTGCAGAATAGGCGCCGACGCGCGTGGTGCGCGCCGTGCGGCGGGGGGCCGATGGCAGGCAGGACGAAGTCGGGCGGCGCGGCAGATGGCGGGGCGGCGGCATCCGGTGCGGCGGGCGCGGCTGCGCCGCTGCGTTACCAGCCGGGCTTCGGCAATCACTTCGCGAGTGAGGCGCTCGCCGGGGCGCTGCCGCAGGGACGCAATTCCCCGCAGCGCTGCCCGTACGGGCTCTATGCCGAGCAGTATTCGGGTACCGCCTTCACCGCGCCGCGGCATGCCAACCGGCGCAGCTGGCTGTATCGCATCCGTCCGGCGGCGGTGCACGGCAGCTTCGCGCCGCTCGAATCGGGCAGACTCGCGAGCCGCTTCGACGAGGTCACTCCCTCGCCCAACCAGCTGCGCTGGGATCCGCTGCCGGTGCCGCGCGCGGCCACGGACTTCGTCGCCGGGCTGACGACCGTGGCCGGCAACGGCTCCCCGGACCAGGCGAGCGGCTGCGGCATCCATTGGTACGTGGCCAATCGCTCCATGCGCGAGCGTTTCTTCTGCGATGCGGACGGCGAGCTGCTCATCGTGCCGCAGCTCGGGGCGCTGCTGGTGGCGACCGAGCTCGGAGTGCTCGAAGCCGCTCCGCAGGAGATCGTCGTGATCCCGCGGGGACTGCGCTTTCGTGTCGAGCTCAAGGAGCGCGCGGCGCGCGGCTATGTGTGCGAGAACTTCGGCGCGCCGTTTCGCCTGCCGGACTTGGGTCCCATCGGCTCGAACGGGCTCGCCAATCCACGCGACTTCGAGACGCCGGTCGCCTGGTACGAGGATCGTGACGGGGATTTCGAGCTCATCGAGAAGTTCGCCGGGCAGCTGTGGTCGGCGCGCATCGACCACTCGCCGCTCGATGTCGTCGCCTGGCACGGCAACAACGCGCCCTACAAGTACGACCTGCGCCGTTTCAACACCATAGGCTCGGTGAGCTATGACCATCCCGATCCGTCGATTTTCCTGGTGCTGCAGTCGGTGAGCGACACGCCGGGGGTGGATGCGGTCGACTTCGTGATCTTCCCGCCGCGCTGGCTGGTCATGGAGGACACCTTCCGCCCGCCCTGGTTTCATCGCAACGTCGCGAGCGAGTTCATGGGCCTGATCACCGGCGTCTACGACGCCAAGGCGGAAGGGTTCCTCCCGGGTGGTGCCTCGCTCCACAACTGCATGAGCGGTCACGGACCGGATGCCGCCACCTTCGAGAAGGCGAGCCGCGCCGACACCACGCGGCCGGTACACATCCAGGACACCATGGCCTTCATGTTCGAGACGCGCGCCGTGATCCGCCCGACGCGCCTGGCGCTCGAGTCGCCGCAGCTGCAGCGCGACTACCAGCGCGTCTGGCAGGATCTGCCGAAGAACTTCTCACCCGCTGGCCCGCCGCCGCGCGGCAGGGCGCCGCGTGCGCCGGGCGGTGCCCGCGGCGCGACCGGCAAGCGGCGCACGGTGTGACGGGC
>JASHVF010000100.1 GCA_030039615.1 Gammaproteobacteria bacterium
CCGGCGCGGCCGCGCCCGCGGCCATTGCGGGCGGCTGCGGCACCGCAGCGGCGCCCTCGCCCGCCGTCGCCACCGTGAAGTGCTCGGCACGAATGCGCGCTGGCTCGACACCGAGCGCGCGCAGCGCGCCGCTCACCTGCTCGATCATGTCGCCGGGACCGCACACGAAGTACTCCGCCACCTCGAGCGGCTTGAAGAGCCTGCCGGCGAACTCGCTTACCCGCGCCGCATCGATGCGCCCGTTGTAGAGCGCCACCTCCTGCGGCTCGCGGCTCATGAGGAAGTGCAGCGACAGCCGCCCGAGGTGCAGGTCCTTGAGCGCGAGCAGTTCCTCGAGGCACATGGTGCGTGCGGTGCCGGTGTTGCCATAGAAGAGAATGACGCGGTTCCCGGGGCGCGCGAGCAGCGCGCGCGTCACCGACAGCACCGGGGTGATGCCGCAGCCGGCGGCGAAGGCCACGCAGGTGCCGCCGCGCTCCGGGGCGCGCGGCGTGAAGCTGCCGTTCGGCGGCAGTACCTCGAGCGTGTCGCCGGCGCGCAGCTGCTCGGCGAGATAGCGCGACATCGCCCCGGCGGCGTGCACCCGCGGTACGATCCTGAGCGGCCATTCCCCGGGCGCGTTCACCAGCGAGTAGGTGCGCCGCACCTCTCCCCCCTCGATCAGCGCCCGCACCACCACGTGCTGCCCGGGGCTGCCTGAGTACTCGGCGTGCAGCTCGGGGGGTACCTCGAGCGCAACCGCCACGGCATCCTCCGCATCCGGGGCGATGCTCAGCACCCGCAGTGAGTGGAACCTCAGCATCTCAGATGCACTTGAAGCGGTCGAAGGGCTCGCGGCATGCCGTGCAGCGGTAGTGCGCCTTGCAGGGCGTCGAGCCGAACTCGCTCACGCGCTCGGTCGCGAGGCTCCCGCAGCGCGGGCAACGCACCGCTGCGGGCGTGGGCGGGGCGATGCCGAAGGCCGCCAGCTTGGCGCGCCCTGCGGCAGTCACCCAGTCGCTGCTCCAGGCGGGCGCCAGCACCTCCTCGAGGAGCGCCGCGGTGAAGCCCGCCGCATCGAGCGCGGCGCGCGTGCTGGCGCGGATCGCGGCGGTCGCCGGGCAGCCGCTGTAGGTCGGGGTGATGCCGACGTGCAGCCGTCCGTCGGCCGCGTGACGCACGTAGCGCACGATGCCGAGATCGACGATGCTCACGACGGGGATCTCGGGATCGGCGACCTCTTCCAGCAGCCGCCAGACGCGCTGCTCGATCCCGCCGGCGTGCTCGGCGACGCTCACCAGTGCACACCCGGGTAGGTGCGCTGCAGGTGCTGCATCTCCGCGAGCAGGTGCCCCAGGTGCTCCGTGTGCACCCCGCGCTTGCCGTACCACGGGTGCGGCTGCGCCGACGGACGCGGCAGCGTCGCCGCGCGCAGGTCGCGATCGGTCTGCTGCCGCCAGCGCTCGGCGGCGGGGCCCGGGGCCGGCGCGATGCCGGCGGCGATCACGCGCTCGTCCACCTCGTCGGCGCTGAAGAGCTCCTCGGTGAAGCGCCATAGCGAATCGAGCGCCTGCTGCGTGCGGCCGCGGCTCTCCGCCGTGCCGTCCCCGAGCCGTATCAGCCAGCCGCTGCTGAAACGGTAGTGGTAGCGCGTCTCCTTCTGCGCCTTGGCGGCGATCGCCGCGAGGCGCGTATCCGCCGAGGCGCTGAGCGCCTCGTACACCTCGAGCTGCCAGGCATCGAGCAGCCACTGCCGCACGATGGTGTGCGCGAAGTCGCCGTTCGGCTGCTCGGCGAGCGTGAGGTTCAGGAACTCGGGCGCGTCCCGCAGGTACGCGAGCGCATCCTCGTCGCGTCCCTCAGCCTCGATCTCCCCGGCGTAGGTGAGCAGCAGGCGCGCCTGGCCGATCAGGTCGAGCGCGAGGTTCGCGAGAGCGAGATCCTCCTCGAGCGCCGGCGCGTGGCCGATCCACTCGCCGAGGCGCTGCCCGAGGACCAGGCTCGTGTCGCCGAGGCGCAGCACGTAGCGAAACAGCGCCGCGCGCAGCGCGCGCTCGCCCGGCGCGGGCCCGCTGCCCGGGGCGGCGGCGCTCACAGGTTCTTCACCTCGTCTGGAATCGCATAGAACGTCGGATGGCGGTACACCTTGTCGCGCGCCGGCTCGAACAGCGCATCCGCCTCGGCGGGATCCGAAGCGACGATGTCCGCCGAGCGCGCCACCCAGATGCTCACCCCCTCCTGGCGCCGCGTATAGACGTCGCGCGCATGCTCGATCGCCATGCGCGCATCCGCGGCGTGCACACTCCCGACGTGCTTGTGCTCGAGGCCCGAGCGCGAACGGATGAATACCTCGAAAAGCGGCCAGTCGGTCGCCGTGGTCTCTGCGCTCATGCCGCACTCACCTCCGCGCCGCGCGCCGCCTGCCGGGCCGCGTGCGCCGCCGCCGCCTCGCGCACCCAGGCGCCCGCCTCGTAGGCGGCGCGGCGCGCCTCGAGACGCTCGCGGTTACAGGGCCCGTTGCCCTTCAGCACCGCCTGGAACTCGTTCCAGTCGATCGGCCCGATGGCAAAGTGCTGCAGCGCCTCGTCCCAGCGCAGCAGCGGATCGGGGATGGCGAGCTCGAGGAACTGCGCCTGCGGCACCGTGACGTCGATGAACTTCTGGCGCAGCTCGTCGTTGCTGAAGCGCTTGATCTTCCAGCGCATCGACTGCGCGCTGTGCCTGGAGTCCGCGTCCGGCGGGCCGAACATCATGATGGACGGCCACCACCAGCGGTCGAGGGCGTCCTGCGCCATGGCGCGCTGCGCCGCGCTGCCGCGCGCGAGCGTCAGCATGATCTCGAACCCCTGGCGCTGGTGGAAGCTCTCCTCCTTGCAGATGCGCACCATGGCGCGCGCGTAGGGGCCGTAGGAGCAGCGGCAGATCGGGATCTGGTTCATGATCGCCGCGCCGTCCACCAGCCAGCCGATCGCGCCGACGTCGGCCCAGGTGAGCGTCGGGTAGTTGAAGATGCTCGAGTACTTGGCGGCGCCCGAGAGCAGCTGCGTGAACATCTGCGCGCGCTCGATGCCGAGCGTCTCGGCGGCGCTGTAGAGGTACATGCCGTGGCCGCCCTCGTCCTGCACCTTGGCGATCAGCACCGCCTTGCGGCGCAGCGTCGGCGCGCGCGTGATCCAGTTGCCCTCGGGGAGCATGCCGACGATCTCCGAGTGGGCGTGCTGGGAGATCTGGCGGATGAGCGTTTGGCGGTATGCCTCCGGCATCCAGTCCTTGGGCTCGATCTTCTCCTCGGCATCGATGCGCGCCTGGAAGCGCGCCGCGGCGGCCGCCGCCTCCTCGGCCGGCACCGGCTCGCGGCCGTGGCTGTCGAGTGCCTGCGTGTACATGCGTCGTTCCCCGGGGCGCACGCCGCCCCACCTTGCTGCCGAACCGGCACAAGGCTAGCACATCGATATCGGGGGAACGCTCAGTCGCTCAGCGCCACCGCCATGACGTTCGGTGTCAGCACGCCGGTCGTCTCGTCGTAGGGACCGACGGCATCCACGGCGAAGAGCGCGGTGGTCCCGTTGAGGTCCCCGCTCAGCGCCGAGATGAAGTCGCCGAAGGTGCTGTAGACCTGGAACTGCCAGCTCGAGCTGTGGGTGATGACGAAGCCGCTGAAGGTGGCGCTCGCCGAGCTGCTCGGCACGAAGGCGAGTCCGCTGCTGACGCTCGCGGGATTGAACTGCGCCGGACCGATGCGCACCACGTCGAACGCGGCGCTTTGCAGCGTCGCCTGGCTGATCACCACGTTGGTGGCGCTCAGCGGCGCCACGAACGGCGCGGTCAGACCGGGCGAGCTCCACGCCGCGTGCAGCCGCGCGTTGGTCGCGGTGTAGTTCACGAGGCTGAGGGCCGCGAAGTCCGGCGGTGCCGAGCCGAAGGGTGCCACGAAGCCGGTGAACTCGATCGGAAAGCCGGCGGTCAGCGTCGGAATGGCGAGCGCCGCGGGCACGCTCACCGTGTAGGCGCTCGCGGTCGCATCGTTCGCGCTGCTGGTGCCGGTGCCGGCGAAGTTGAACACCGAGGGCTCACGGCCGTCGAGCGACTCCAGGTTGAGCGTCACCACGTTGCCGGCGGTCGAGCTGTACTCGCCCCACAGCGGCGTGATCGTGAGCAGCACGCTGCCCGCGGTCGCATCCAGTGTCGGGGCGGAGCCCGCCGCGCCGCTGAACGTGCCGAACACCTGCACGTGCTGGCCGACGGAGATGTCCTGCGCGGTGAAGCTGCCGGTCTGACCGAGCTCGGTCACGGTCGTGGCCGAGCCTACGGTGACGCTCAGCTGGCCGTTGAAGTGCCCGAAGCCGAAGCCGCCGCCCATGTTCCAGGCACCGATCGCCTGCGCCGTCACCATGCCTCCGGAGACATCGCCGCCGGCGCGCGGCTGCAGGAAGGCATTGTCGAGGGTAAGGGTATCGCCGCTGCGCGCTACGACCGTGCCCGCGGCACTGTCGAGGCCGGCCCCGGGAACGCTCGTGCCGGCGAATACCTCGGCCGCCGTGAAGGTGCTGCTGGTGGTATCAAAGGTCCCGTAGGCCACGGTGAGAGTTCCCGCCGGCAGCGCGGCGAGGGCCGTGAGGCCGGCGGTGCCGGTCGAGGTGGTGCCGTTCAGCGTAAAGCTGGTGGTCGAGGTCGTGTAGACGACCACCTGACCCATGTTGCTGCCCGCGGCCGCAAAGAACGGGCACACCGTGACCGTGTAGGAGGTCTGCGAGGCCGTGTTGGTGACGCTCACGAGCGCGCCGCGTACCCGGATCTGCTTGCTGGTGTCGGGCGTCAGGCTCGCGACCAGCACCGGGTTGACCGTCACCGTCACGGCGCTCGCCGCGGTCGAGGAGTTGATCGTGGCCGGCGCCACCGTGTCGGAAGCCGTCAGGTTGAAATCGAGCGCCAGGTTGGCCACGGTGCCGTTGTTGACGATCAGCGGCGCGCCGGAGGGCAGCTGCAAAGTGAGCGGCATGGAGCTCGCCGCTCCGACCAGCGGCGCGTTGCTCTGGCCGTTGATGATGTTGTTCGCGAGGACCGTCAGCCCTGCCGTAGTGCCGTTGTCGACGACGATATTGGCGTTGGTGTAATCGAGCGTCAGCGTCACGCTGGTGTAGGCGCCCGAGGGTACCTGTTGGGCGCTGATCACCTCCGACAGGTCGACCAGCTGCGCGAAGTCGACGCTGGTGGTCGCCGGGACCGTCTGCACGACGGTGCCGTCGGCCGCCGTCAGCGACAGCGACGTCACGTTCACCATGTAGGTGAGGAAGTCGCCCGGCTGGTCGGTGAGCGTGATCAGCGCCACGCCGTTGGTCGAGCCGGTGCTGGAGCCCGAGCTGGAGCTGCTCATCGAGCCGCCGCCGCCGC
>JASHVF010000101.1 GCA_030039615.1 Gammaproteobacteria bacterium
GTGCGGCGCGCTTGGCGACAGTGGCCGGGCGGCGCGCGCGTGTGGCATGCGCCGCACGTTGCGCACGCGGCGCGCGCGCTTTCGCCGCAATGCGCGCTGGGGTGGATCGTTTCGCGGAAGCATGCCTTGGTGCAGCGCGAGCGGCGCGCGCGGCCTTGGTGCCCTTAGCCGGGCCGGACGGGGCGCCGCTCCCTGCCGCGCCCTTGCGGGCTTCCTTCGGAGAGGTCTTTTCCTGCTTGCGGCGTGCCCGCTTCCAGGCCTTGCGTGTCGCGGCAGCCTGCTTGCGCGCACGCTTTGCCTCGCGCTTGGCTTCCTTCAGGCGCTTGCGGGCGCGCTTCAACTCGTCTTTGGCGATGCGCACGCGCTGCTTGGCCACCTCTGCCTGCAGGCGTGCTCGCTCCAGGGGCTCGGCGGGTAAGGTCGCTGGCTCGCTGCCGCTCTTCTTCATCTTGCTGCCTGCGAAGCGAAAAGGCGACCAGTCTCACACAATCGTGTGGCGGTTTCCAGCGCGGCACTTATCCACAGAATTTGTGCATAACCATGTGGACAGAGCGGCTCCCGAGCGCCAAACGCCGAGCGCCGGCAAGGGTTTGCATCAGCCTGCGTGAGATTTCGCCAGCGCGGAGTGTCGCCGCAGCTCGCCTCAGCCGTTCGGTCCGTTATAGCGTGTCGCCGTGACGCGATTGCGGCCGGCCTGCTTGCTGCGGTAGAGCGCCGCGTCGGCGATCTTGAGGACGCGTCCGGCGAGCTCGCGCTCGCCCGCCGGCACGCCATCGAGCCCGCACAGCCCGAAGCTGGCGGTGACGCCGACGTCCTTGCCCTCGTGAACGAAGGGCCGCGAGGCGACCGCGGCGCGGAGCTTGCGCGCCACCTCGAGTGCCGGATCGTAGGCGGTCTCGGGCAGCACGACCGCGAACTCCTCGCCGCCGATGCGCGCCACCCAGTCGACTCCGCGACGCAACACCTCCTGCAGTCGTGCGCCGAACTGCCGCAGTATGTCGTCACCGCAGCCGTGGCCGAGGGTGTCGTTGATGTTCTTGAAGAAGTCGATGTCGCACAGGATCAGCGACAGCGCGCGCTGGTAGCGCGCCGCCCGCTCGACCTCGCGTGGAAAGTGCTTGCCGAAAAAGCGTCGGCTGGCGACCCGCGTCAGGTCGTCGGTCGCCGAGAGCTTGCGGTTCTCCTCGAGCGTGATGCGCAGTACCGCCTCGAGCTCCGCGATGCGGCGCGCGGCGGCGATGCGCGCCTCGAGCTCGCGCTCGGGAGCGCGCCGCCCGACGCACTCGTCGGCGCCGGCATTGAGCCCCGCTTCGCGCTCCGGCCCCTCGTCGAGCTCGGCCACGTAGACCACGAACGGCGTGCGCACGGACTTGCGCGCGCGCAGCTGACGCACCAGCTCGAGACTGTCGGTGAGCACCACCGGGCGGAACTCGGCGGCGAATTTCCTCAGCGCCTCATCGTCCGAGGCGACCGAGTCGATCTCAAAGGCATCGGGCGCGATGCGACGCGTCAGCTGGGCGCGCAGCCCCGCATCCTGGAAAGCCAGCAGTGCCTTGGGAGGCGGCAGCACGCGCAGCATCACCGCGACGGTCGCGGTGGTGCCTTCGTTCGACTCGGCGGGTCGCTCGGCGCGTCGCTCGAGGATGCGCTGGATGACCGTGGTCTGGCCGCCGAACGCCATCGATTCTCCTGCGCCCTGGGCGCGTGCCCGTTCGCGCCCAAGATTACTCGATACCGCGGGCAAAATACCCGCATCCGTGCCGCTCACACTATGATTGCGCCATGGAAGCACCGGGCATCACCCGCCATCGCCGCCCGTTCCTCGCGCCACTCTGGGTCACGCTGCTCGCGCTGCTGCTGGCGGCCGGCATCGCCTATGCGATGTTCCGCGACGCCACGACCACCGTCATCGTGCTCGCCTCCTCGGGCGAGAGGGAGCCGGGGACGATCGACGATCCGCCGATCTCCACCGAGGGCGAGGAGCGGGCGCAGCGTCTCGCGCGGATGTTCGGGCCGGGTGGCGGCTCCGGCAGGCTCGACGTGCTTTACGTGAGCGGCGAGCGCCGTGCGCAGGAAACCGCGGCTCCGCTCGTGGAGCTCCTGCACGTTGCACCGACCGTCTTCGATGCCCGGGATGCAGCCACGCTCGCCGGGGCCGTGCTGCGCAGCCACGAGGGCGCGGCGATCCTGGTGGTCGCCGGCAGTGCTGCGGTGCAGCAAATTCTCCGGCAGCTCGGGGGCGGGGCGGGTGCGCCGGGGGCTGGCGCCCCGGATCTCTTATATATAGTCAGTGTGCCGAGCTTCGGCCGCCCCCGGATACTGCGCCTCAAGTACTGAGCAGCCCGCTCAGGGCGCTATTGCGGCAGCCGCTGTGTTCGCGTGGTCGAGCCGGAGGCGCTCAGCGCGACCGCCGTGCGCACGAACTCCTCGTGATCGGCGATGCGGAAGTCCGCCAGCACCGCTCCCTTTATGTAGCGTGCCTGGTCGATGAGATAGGTGCCGCGGCGCACTCCGAACCCGAGCGGGCCCCGGACGTCGTACATGCGGATGACGAACTTGTCGACGTCCGAGAGCAGGGCGAACGGCAGCTGGTACTTCTCGCGGAAGGCGCGGTGGCTCGCGGGGTCCTGGGGGCTGACTCCCGCGATGGTGAGCCCCGCCGCGAGGATCTCGCCGTGCAGGTCGCGCAGGATGCAGGCCTCACGCGTGCACCCGGGGGTGAAATCGGCCGGATAGAAATAGAGAATCAGCGGACCGCCGCGCAGCAGCGTGCTGAGCGAGACGCTCTGCCCATCGTGATCCGGTAAGGTGAATTCCGGCGCCCGGGCGCCCATTGCCAGCATGTACGGATCATAGCCGCATCCGGCACGAACGGGCGGCCGGTCACGGGTCGCCGCAGGCCCAAATTGGACCGGCCGGGGGGCGATGCTAGAATCGCGCGCCTTAACCGGGTCCCCCTGGTTAGTGGGGCGGTAGCTCAGCTGGGAGAGCGTCGCGTTCGCAATGCGAAGGTCGAGGGTTCGATCCCCTTCCGCTCCACCATCTAATCGCTACTTGGGCAGGATCTCCAGAGGCACGGGCGGCTCGATGCCGTGCGCCGCGGCAAAGTTGCCCTGGTTGATCGCGAGGCTCACGAGGCCACGCGAATCGATGAACAGCAGCGGCTTGCCCTTGGGTACAGTGCCGAATGTCTGCACGAACGGCAGAGCGAATTCCTTCCCCGCGACCCTGACTCGCACCGTGTCGCCAAGCTGATAGCCGAGCTTCACGAGGTCATCCCGCGCGATGTTGGTCACGAGATTGCCGAACGGACCATCGAGGGCCACGGTCTGGCCCCGGATCCCATTGGCATCCACGATCACGCCGGCGATGTCGAGACGCGTCACGCCCGTCAGCTCCGGGCCCGCGTCCTTCCAGTCCTCGCCGCGCTGCAGGTGCGCGGCGGCCGGCGAGTAAATGTCCCGACCGTGGAACGTGGACGAGCCGGAACCCGCGAGGGCCCATTGAGGGTTGGTGATCTCGCGCACCCCCTCGATTCCGTCGCGGTCGACGACCTGGGTGACGAGGCCGTTATCCGGCAGCACGAAGTACTGGCCGCGCCCGCTCTTCACGATGATTGAGCGCCGGCCGGTGCCAACTCCCGGATCGATGACCGTCAGAAAAATGGTCCCCGGCGGGTAGTACTGCGAAGTCCGCCCGAGCAGCCGTGCGCCCTCGGAGATCGAGTACGGCCTCACCTGGTGGGTGAGGTCGATGATCTCGGCATCGGGAGCCAGTGTCTTGATGACGCCCTTGCAGATCGCGACGGCATCGTCGACGGTCCCGAAGTCCGTCATGAACACGATCACGGGCTTGGGGGCCGGGTCCGCGAGCGCGTCGGTTGACGCGGCCGCGAGCAAGCCGGCGAGTAGCAGGCCGCAGGCGAGTCTTGCAGCAGTCATGGCATTTATCTTCCTGTCGCTACGGTCAGGCGCAGTGTACGGGAAGGCTCCCGCCCCAGCTGCGCTCGCTACCGGCGCCGGAAATTAATGCACAATGCCGCATCGGCGCGGATGCCGCCTCGCAATCGCGAAAGGGCCTGGACAAATGAGAGTGACCTTCGGCCGCTGGCTCGCGTTGTGCAGCCTCGCAATGTCGCTCGGCATCGCAACCGCGAGCGCACAGGATGCAGGCAAGCTGCCGGTGCGGGTGGTGGTCGTTACGACCTTCGAGCTCGGTCAGGACACGGGCGATACGCCCGGCGAATTCCAGGCCTGGGTGGAGCGCTTGCCGCTGCCGCAGACGCTGTCGTTTCCATTGGGCAACCGTCCGCTGCGGTACAACGCCGAGAAGCAGGTCCTCGGGATTGTCACGGGCGAAGGCTCGCTGCGCGCCGCGGCCTCGATCATGGCCCTCGGTCTCGACGAGCGCTTCGATCTCTCCAAGGCGTACTGGCTCGTACCCGCGATCGCCGGTATCGATCCCACTTATGCCTCAGTCGGCTCGGCCGCCTGGGCAGAGTGGATCATCGATCGGGATCTGAACTTCGAGATCGACGCACGTGAGATCCCGCCGGACTGGTCGACCGGGCACATTCCACTGGGGCGCAGCAGGCCCTTTCAGCCGCCGACTCCTGAGCTCGATCGGCCGAATGGCGTCAACGGTTATCACCTCAACCCAGGGCTCGTCGAGTGGGCCTATCAGCTGACGCGCAATGTGCATCTCGATGACACGCCTGCCCTCAGGCGCATCCGGGCCGGCTATGCACGCTACCCGAACGCCTTGAAGCCACCCTTCGTGCTCAAAGGCGACGAGGTCTCCGCGTCCGATTGGTGGCTGGGCGAGCGCATGAATACCCTCGCCCAGCGGTGGATGGCTTACTGGAGCGGCGGCCAGGGACGGGCAGTCACGACGGCAATGGAGGATTGCGGCATCCTGACCTCCCTCGCCGCCCTGTCCCGCGCGCATCGCGTGCGGCTGGACCGCATTCTCGTGCTGCGCACGGGTTCCGATTACACCGTCCCCGCTTCCGGTCAGTCGGTCGCACAGCTGCTCGCGAGTGAGGCGGCCGAGGACGCTTCCCTGTCGGCCTTTATGCCCGCCCTCGAGGCCGCCTATCGCGTCGGCAGTCCGATCGTGAACGAGCTGGCCGCCAATTGGGCCAGATACGCTGAACAGACGCCGGCGGCCAAGTGACAGCCACTCCCCGCATCGCCGTCATCGGCAGTGCCAATGTGGATCTCACCACCTTGAGCGATGCCTTTCCCCGCGCGGGCGAGACCCTTTTCGGCAAGGGGTTCAACCTCGGCTTCGGCGGCAAGGGGGCCAATCAGGCCGTGGCAGCGCGGCTTTGTGGCGCTGATGTGCTGATGGTCGCCCGCGTGGGCGAGGATCTTTTCGGCGAGGCCACTTTGAAGAATTTCGCCTCTTTCGGCATCGATACCAGGCACGTGCAGGTCGTGCCGGGCACGTCCACGGGGGTGGCCCCTATTTTTGTCGAGCCCAATGGGCAGAATCGCATCATCGTGGTCAAGGGCGCGAACGAGCATCTGCGGCCGGCTGACGTCGATGCGGCGGCACCGCTGCTGCGCACGGTCGATGCGATCATTCTGCAGTTCGAGATTCCACTCGAGACGGTCTATCACACGGTGCGCTTCGCGCGCGCCAACGGCATCCGGTGCATCGTCAATCCGGCGCCGGCGCTGCCCATGGAAGTGAGCCAGCTGCGGGCGGCCGACTACTTCATCCCCAACGAGACCGAGGCCGAGCTGATCACCGGCCATGCGGTGCGTACGCTCGAGGAAGCTCGTGCCGGTGCAGCGGCGCTGGTGCAGAAGGGCTTTCGTAAGGTCGTGCTGACGCTCGGCGACCGCGGCTCTTTGGTCGCCGACGCTTCCGGCAGCAGCGAGGTTGCGCCTTTCCGGGTAACCGCGGTTGACACGACCGGCGCCGGGGATGCCTTCATCGGCAGTCTGGCGGTGTTTCTCGCCGAAGGGCTTGCGGAGCTGCAGGCGGCGGCGAGGGCGAACCTCTACGCGGCACTATCAACGACGCGCGTGGGTACGCAGAAGTCGTTCATCACGCGCGCCGAGTTCGCGGCCGCCTGGGCACGCGCCGCCGCCGATCGGGTGGATTGAATGTTCATCGTGCATAGCTATCCGCTGGCCGTCGCCTTGTGCGTCATCACCATGCTGTGCTGGGGCTCATGGGCCAACACCCGTAAGCTCGCCGGCCGCGGCTGGCGCTTCGAGCTGTTCTACTGGGACTACGCGCTCGGCGTGCTGCTCCTGACGTTGCTGCTGGGACTGACGTTGGGGAGCGGCGGCACGGCCGGACGCTCATTCGTTGCGGACCTGTCACAGGCGTCGGGCGCCAGTTGGGGCTCGGCGTTGCTCGGCGGTGCCGTCTTCAACCTGGCGAACATTCTGCTGGTGGCGGCCATCGAGATTGCCGGCATGGCAGTTGCGTTTCCGATCGGCATCGGACTGGCACTTCTCATCGGGGTGATCATCAACTACGTCGCGGAGCCGCTGGGCAATGTCGTGCTGCTCGCAGCGGGCGTGTCGCTCGTGCTGCTCGCCATCGTTCTGGATGCCATCGCCTACCGGCGCCTGGCCGGCGCAGCGGCCACCCTCAGCACCAGGGGGCTGGTGCTGTCGCTGAGTTGCGGCGTATTCATGGGCCTCTTCTACCGTTTTGTGGCCGCGTCGATGTACGACGACCCTGCCTTGCCCACGGCCGGCAAGATGGGCAGCTACGCGGCCGTGTTCGTGCTGGCTGTTGGCATCGTTCTCAGCAACTTCGTGTGGAACACGCTGGCGATGAAACGGCCCTTCGTCGGCCCGCCGGTGAGCTTCAGCAGCTATTTTGCCGGCGGCCTGGCTACCCATCTGAGCGGAGTTCTGGGGGGCGTGATCTGGGGGCTGGGTACCTCGCTCAATCTGATCGCCGCCGGTCGGGCCGGTTACGCCATCTCCTACGGCCTCGGCCAGGGGGCGACCATGGTCGCGGCGCTCTGGGGCGTGTTCATCTGGAAGGAGTTTCGCGCCAGTCCCGCGGGGACTCCCCGGCTGCTTGCGGCAATGTTCGTGAGCTACCTGGGAGGCCTGGCGCTTATCATTCTGGCGCGCAGGTGATCGTGCCGACGCCATGGTGCTGACGCCATGGCGGGCTTCGCCGGCGACGGTATTGTGACAGGAGAGGCAGCATGGAGAAGGTATTCATCTCAGCCGACGAGCTGCTGCGGGACTCCATGGAGCTCGCCCGGCGGGTCGTCGCCAGCGGCATGCGCCCGACGTTCCTGGTGGCCATGTGGCGCGGGGGTACGCCGGTTGGCATCACGGTGCAGGAGGTGCTTGAGTATTACTCGATTCACACCGACCACATCGCGATTCGCACCTCCTCGTACGCCGGTCTCGACCGGGAGCACAAGACCGTGAGGGTGCACGCCACGGATTACCTGGTGTCGCATCTCGAGGCCGAGGACGAGCTCCTGATCGTCGATGATGTCTACGACTCCGGGCGCAGTCTCGAGGCGGTCATGGAGGAGCTCACGCGGCGCTGCCGGCGTAACCTGCCGAACAAGATCCGCATCGCCACGGTGTACTACAAGCCCAAGCGGCGGCGCAGCGCGCTGCTGCCCGACTACTACGTGCACGAGACCGATCACTGGCTGGTCTTCCCGCACGAGCTCGATGGACTGACGCGCGAGGAGATCCTGGCGCACAAGCCCGTCGGAGCGAATTTCTTCGACGCTCTGACCGACGGCTCCGCCAGGCGGGTGGCCGCGCTTAGCCGAGATAAATGAAGCGCCCGACACACAGGGCGGCGAGCACGTAGACCAGCCAGTCGCGCGGGCGTGCCTGCCCGCGCACGAGCTTCAACACCGCATGGCTCACGATGCCGAAGGCGAGGCCGTTGGCGATCGAATAGCTCAGGGGGATCATGATCGCGGTGAGAAAGGCCGGAATGGCCTCGTCCGGCTCCTGCCAGCGGACCTCCGCGAGCGCGCCCATCATCAGCGCCCCCACCAGGATCAGCGCCGGCGCGGTCGCTGCGGCCGGTATGGCCTGCACCAGCGGCGCGAAGAACAGCGTGGTGAGGAACAGCAGCCCGACGACGACGCTCGTAAGTCCGGTGCGTCCGCCCGCCGCCACGCCCGAGGCGCTCTCGATGTAGCTGGTGACCGGGCTCGTGCCCGCGAGAGCTCCCACGACCATCGAGATCGAGTCGGCAAGCAGGATGCGGTTCATGCGCGGCACCGTACCGTCGGCGGCGACGAACCCCGCGCGCTTGGTGACGGCCACGAGCGTGCCGACGTTGTCGAACATGTCCACGAACAGGAACACGAATATGATCTCGATGAGCGACAGCCCGACACCGCCGCGCAGATTCAGCGCGGCCGGCACGTCGAGCCGCAACGCCGTCGCCGACAGGTCCGCGAGGTGATAGGACGAGGGCGTAAAGCTCGCCAGCCCGAGGATCCAGGCGATGAGCGCCACGCTCAGGATACCGATGAGAATGGCGCCCTTGACCGCGCGCGCCTGCAGCGCGGCGATGAGGAGCAGGCCCAGCATCGCGAGTGCCGGGGTCGTGGCAGTCAGCTTCCCCAGCCCGACGGTCGTGCCCGGGTTGGCGACGATCACGCCGGCGTCCTTCAGACCGATGAACGCGATGAACAGGCCAATTCCGCCGCTCACCGCTGCGAACAGCGAGCGCGGCACCGCGCTCATGATGAGCTGGCGCACTCCGGCGAGCGTCAGTAGCAGAAATGCGATGCCCGAGACGAACACGCAGCCGAGCGCCACCTGCCACGGCAGTCCCATGGTTTTTACCACGGTGTAGGCGAAGTAGGCGTTGAGTCCCATCCCGGGCGCGAGCGCCAGCGGGTAGTTCGAGAGCAGGCCCATCAGGATGCTGCCGAAGCCGGCGGCGAGACAGGTCGCTGCCGCGACGCCCGCGACGGGCATGCCCGCGGCACCGAGGATCAGCGGATTGACCACGACGATGTAGGCCATCGTGAGGAAGGTCGTGAGGCCGGCGACCAGCTCGGTGCGCAGATTCGTGCCGTGGGCCTGGAGAGCGAAGATTCTTGTTATCACAGCGGTACGGTAGCCGGCTTCGCGCAGTCGAGCACCGTCATGGTGCATGTTGATCGCCCCGATGCTAACGAGGAAGCCGAAATCATTGCAAACCCCGTACCACGAGTTGAGTAGAGTAGGGCGCATGCAATCCACAGAGGCCTACGTGAGGGCTCTGCCGAAGGCCGAGCTGCACCTGCATATTGAAGGCACGCTCGAACCCGAGCTGGCCTTCGGCCTGGCGCGCAAACATCGAGTGGCGCTGCCGTACGCGAGCGCGGAGGAGCTCCGCGCCGCGTACGATTTCGCCGACCTGCAGTCGTTCCTCGACCTCTACTATGCGCTCGCGCAGGTGCTGCGGGATGCGGACGACTTCTATCGACTGGCTCTCGGCTATCTCGAGCGCGTTCACGGCCAGGGCGTCGTGCATGCGGAGGTCTTCTTCGATCCGCAGACGCACACCGGGCGCGGCATTGCCTTCGGGACCGTCGTCGACGGCCTGCGACGAGCGTTCACCGAGGCGCAGAGCCGCTTCGGAATGACGCACCGGCTCATCGCCTGCTTCCTGCGTCACTTGAGTGCCGCGGACGCGATGGGCGTGCTCGATGAGGTGCTCGAGCACCGGGAGGCAATCTGCGCGGTAGGGCTCGATTCCTCGGAGGTCGGCCATCCACCCTCGAAGTTTGCCGGCGTGTTTGCGCGTGCGCGCGAGCACGGCCTCATCACCGTGGCGCACGCCGGTGAGGAGGGCCCGCCAGGCTACATCTATGAGGCGCTCGACATTCTCGGCGTGCGGCGCATCGATCACGGCGTGCGCAGTGAAGAGGACCCCGCGCTGGTTGCGCGGCTGGTGCGCGAGCGCATCGCGCTGACAGTGTGTCCGCTATCGAACGTGAAACTCAGGGTGTTCGACTCAATCGAGCACCACAACCTGAAGCGGTTGCTCGAGGCAGGCGTCTGTGTCACGGTGAATTCGGACGACCCGGCCTATTTCGGCGGCTACCTCCTCGAGAACTATCTCGCCGTGCAGCGTGCCCTGGGACTCACGCGCCCGCAGCTCGCCAGCCTGGCGCGCAACTCGATCGAAGCGTCGTGGCTCGAGCCGGCCGCGAAGCGCCGCTGGACGGCCAGCATCGATGCGTGCGAACGCGGATGAGTACGCAACGCACCGAGTCGGACCTGGCGCGACGCCTGCTGCGGCTCATCGATCTGACCAGCCTGAACGCGACCGATACGGCGGCCTCTGTCACGGCGCTGACGGCGCTGGCGTCGACGCCGGCGGGGCGAGTCGCGGCGGTGTGCGTCTGGCCGCGCTTCGTCGACGTCGCACGCCGCGCGCTCGATGGCACGGGCGTAGCGGTCGCCACCGTCGTCAATTTCCCTGGTGGAGCGAGTGATGTGGCAGCCGCGGCGGCCGAGACGGCGGCCGCGATCGGCGCCGGCGCCGACGAGGTGGACGTGGTGTTGCCGTACCGGGCAGTGCTCGCGGGGGACGATGCCACCGGGCTTGCGCTGGTGCGCGGCTGCCGCGCCGCCTGCGGCGAGCACGGTCTGCTCAAGGTCATCCTCGAGACCGGGCAGCTCGGCTCGGAGGAGCGCATCCGCCACGCAGCAGAGCTCGCGGTCGAGGGTGGCGCTCATTTTCTGAAGACCTCCACGGGCAAGACGCGGCCTGCGGCGACGCTGCCGGCGGCGGCCGCCATCCTGAAGGTCATCGCCGCCGCCAGGCGGCGCGGAATCACGGTGGGCTTGAAGCCCTCCGGGGGCATCGGCACGATCGCCGACGCCGCCGCGTACCTGGATCTGCACGCAGAGCACTTCGGCCCGGACAGCGCGACGCCGGCGACCTTTCGCATCGGCGCATCTTCCCTGATCACGCCGGTGCTCGCGGCGTTGCGGTGACCAGCCATGTGCCGCGGGATAGGGTCGCTTACAGCTGCCACCCACCGCGTCCCAAGAGGCGCGGTCGCTCAAGAACCGTGCAACAGCGGATGCTTTGCACCATTTTGCGGCAGCCTGCGAGCGCTGGCGCCTGAGCGGCGCCGGGCCCGGCCAAGCGCGCCCGAGCTGGCGTCCGGGAACGAATTGATGTGATTTTGTCCCGGTATCCGTGTTTCATATCGCTGGCATAGAAACTGCATTCGGGCTGATGAATTGCGGGACGCGACCCAGAGTGCGCCGCACAACAAGATGACAGGGGGAATCCAGTGCTCCGACGACTGACTGCAATCGTGACGCTGGCGCTGCTGCGGCTGACTCCGGTACTCGCCGATGGCGATGCCGCGCCGCCAGCCGCCAATCCTGCGACCGCCACGCCCCCCGCGACCGCCGCCGCTCCGGCGAGCTCTACGACCGCGCCGGGCGCCGCGACCGAGGACCTCGACACCATCGTCGTCAACGGCATCAGGCGCGGCGATCTCATCATGCCCACCACGGTCACGTCCGACTCGGCCTACGGTCTGGATCTTGGCGTGATGGATACGCCGCGCAACAACACCGTGCTGTCGAAGGTGCAGATCGACGCCCTCGACGTGCAGAATCCGGGCGGCTTCTCCTACCTCACGTCCAGCGCTTATTCCGACGCCTCGTTCGGCCAGCCGAACGTGCCCCGCATCCGCGGCCAGTACGCGGACATGTTCTACAACGGGATGCGCGACAGCTTCACGTTGAACGGCTACGGCGCTCCGATCAGCTTCAACATGGTCGACTCGATCGACATCATCAAGGGTCCGGCCAGCGTGCAGGGCGGCCCCGGGTCGGGCGTCGGCGGCTCGATCGACATCACGACCAAGATGCCCTCGATGAACAAGTTCGCCCTCACGTTCGATGGCGAAGTCGACACGCAGCAGAAGCGCATCTTCGGCTTCGACGTGGGCGGGCCGCTGGGCGATGGCATCGCCGGGCGCGTCAGCCTCACCAGCAACGACAGCGGCAGCTATTACTACGACATGTATTTCCACCAGCAGTCGTTGTATGGCGCCATCATCGACAAGATCTCCGACCGCTACACGATCTCGATCAACGGTGACATCACCGATACCCGCTACCGCGAGAACGACGGCATCAACCGCGTCAATCAGGCTCTCATCGACAACGGCACGTATCTCACCGGTGCTCCGCCTCTCAGTGACGTCGAAGGCTTCGGCACGCTGGTGGATATGACCGGATCCACCGTACTCAACCGTCGCATCCTCATTGACGAGCCGGCTGGGACCGGCGCCCACGCCCTGCACGCCATGCTGCAGCTCATCCAGACCTGGACGCTGA
>JASHVF010000102.1 GCA_030039615.1 Gammaproteobacteria bacterium
AGGCTTGCATCAGGCCATTGTATCGAACAATGCGCGCAGCGCGCGAAACAACTCGCGGCCCGCGCCCGCGCTGCCGGTGCCGGCGTGCTCGGCGCGCGCGGCACTGACGCGCTGCAGCCAGTCATGCATGTCGATGCCCGGGTGCGCGCGTCCGAGCTCGGCGAGCGCCGCCTCGCCGCCGGCGATCAGCCGCGCCCGCCACTGCTCCACTTCCCGGAAACGCTCGGCCTCGCGCGCAGTGACCGCGCCGCGCGCGGCGAGCGCGGCGCGGATCGGCGCGGGATCGAGCGCACGCATCAGCTTGCCGATGTACTGGCGCTGGCGCGCGAGCCCGCCGCGGCTGGTGATGCCGCGCGCAGCGCGCACCGCATCGCGCAGCTCCTCGGGCAGGGGGAGCGCGGCGAGCGCATCATCCGGCAGGGCGATCAGCGTCTCGCCGAGGTCCTGTGCGGCATGCGCGGCGCGCTTGCGCGCGCTCTTGCTGGGGCGTTCGCTCGCGGCATCGTCGGCGTCGTCTGACGGGCTCATTGCGGCTGCTGTTATTATGACACCATGCCACCGACACCTGAGCCCGCGGGCGCCGGGCAGCTGGCCGATCTCGTCACCCTGACGCTCGAGGAGGCGCGGCGCCGGGGCGCCACGCAGTGTGAAGCCGATGCTTCCGTGAGCCGTGGCCTGTCGGTGAGCGTGCGCCTCGGCGAAGTCGACACGGTGGAGTACCAGCGCGACCGCGGCCTCGCCGTGACGGTCTACTTCGGCAAGCGCAAGGGCTCGGCCAGCACCGCGGACCTCAGCTCCGCGGCGGTGCTCGAGACGGTCGGCAAGGCGTGCGCCATCGCACGCTACACCGCCGAGGACGCTTACGCCGGGCTCATCGAGCCGGAGGCGCTGGCGCGCGACATTCCCGACCTCGATCTCGATCATCCCTGGGAGCTCCCTCCGGAGCGCGCCATCGAGCTGGCGCGCAGCTGCGAGGCGGCCGGGCTCGCCGTCGATACGCGGCTCGCCAACTCCGAGGGCGCCTCCGTCGGCACCCAGCGCTACGCCGGCATGTACGGCAACTCCCTCGGGTTCCTGGCCGGCTATTCCTCCACCAGCCACTCGCTCAGCTGCTCGCTGATCGCGGAGCAGGGCGAGGACATGCAGCGCGACCACTGGTACAGCGTGGCGCGCGACCCGGCCGATCTCGAGGACGCCGTGGTCGTCGGCCGCCTGGCCGGCGAGCGGGCGCTCGCGCGCCTCGGGGCGCGGCGCCTCAGCACGCGCAAGGCGCCGGTCGCTTTCGCCCCCGACATGGCCCGCGGACTCATCGGACATTTCATCGGCGCGATCCGCGGCACCAGCCAGTACCGCAAGGCGTCGTTCCTGCTCGGTGCCGCGGGCTCACAGGTGTTTCCCGCCTTCCTGCAGATGCACGAGCGGCCGCACATCCTGAAGGCGCTCGCCAGCAGTCCCTTCGACCAGGAGGGCGCCGCCACGCACGATCGCGAGCTGGTGCGCGACGGCGTGCTCGACGGCTATGTGCTCGGCAGCTACTCGGCCCGGCGCCTCGGCCTGAAGACCACCGGCAACGCCGGCGGCATTCACAACCTCATCGTGAGCGCGAGCGACGGCGGCCTCGCTGCCGGGCAATTCCTGGCGCGGCTCGGCACCGGGCTGCTGGTGACCGAGCTCATGGGCCAGGGGGTCAACGGCGTGACCGGCGACTACTCGCGTGGGGCGAGCGGCTTCTGGGTCGAGCACGGCGCGATCCAGTACCCGGTGCACGAGGTGACGATCGCCGGAAACCTGAAGCGCATGTATCTCGACATCGCCGCGCTCGGCGCCGACATGGACGTGCGTGGTGCGATCCGCGCGCCCTCGATCCTGGTCAGCGAGATGACGATTGCCGGTGAGTGAGCGCCAGCGCCGGCCACTGCGACTCTTCCAGCAGCTCGCCCAGGCTCAACTCGCCGAGCGCCCGGCGGCGGGCTTCCTCGAGGCTCGCCATCACCTGATCCACCGGCGGGACGACGAGGTTGCGCGGCACCACGTGGCCGCTGCGCTGGTTGCGCGCCAGCTCGAGAATATCGCGCACGCGGATGTGGCTCACGGCGCGTCCGGGCATGAGCTCATCGGTGTCGGTCACCTTGAGGAGTCCGGCGTCCTCGAGCGTCGCCGCCATGCGCGCCACCGCGATGCCGGGCAGTCCGAGCTCGGAGGCCAGGCGGTTGACGCTCCAGTGACCGCCGCCGGCCACGTGCGTGCGTCCGACGAAGTACATGATCCTGAGTGCGAGCTCCTCGAGCTCGACGGCCGAGAGGCGCAGCGGCTGTAGCCCGAGGCGCAGATACGCCGGGTTCTGCACGTAGAAGGAGAGCTGGGCGCCGGCGAGCAGGATCAGCCAGCCGAAGTAGGTCCACAGCAGCCCCGCGACGATGAAGGCGAACCCCGCGTAGACGATCGTGAGGCGCGTGGAGTAGACCACGAACGCGGTGAAGATCTTGCCGACCGCGGCCCACAGCACTCCGCCGACGATTGCGCCGGTGAGTGCCGCGCGCCACTGCACCCGCGTGTTGGGAACCATCATGTAGAGCGCGGTGAAGAAGGTGCTCACCATCGCGTAGGGGGCGAGGCGGATGCCGGTGGCGCGCAGCTCCTCGAGGAACGGCAGGTGCAGCCGCGCCATCTCCCGTAGCGGTGCGCTCATGAGCGCCTGGTGGGTGAGGCCGATGAATCCCACCAGCACCACCGGGCCCGCGACCAGCAGCGCCGAGTACTCGGTGAGGCGGCGCGCGAAGCTGCGCGGCTGCTCGACGTGCCAGAGAAAATTGAAGCTGTCCTCGACCTTCTTGATGGTGCCGATGAGCGTCCAGGCGAGCAGCGCGAGTCCCACCGAGCCGACCACGCCGCTGCTCACACGGTTGGCGAACTGGACCGCGCGGGCGGTGAGATCGGTGGCCGC
>JASHVF010000103.1 GCA_030039615.1 Gammaproteobacteria bacterium
GAGCCCCTCCGGATCCTGCAGCGAACGCTCGAGGCCGTAGCGGTTGGCTGCGACGAGCGGCGTCAGGTTGGCGGCGGCGTGACCCTGCTGGGTGCGCTGCCAGTGCTCGCGGGAGTTCACCGGGAGCGCCGGCGGCGGCTCCGAGCCGATGGCCGTCGGGAAGAACAGCAGCTCTGCGCCGAGGAGTGCCATGGCACGCGCCGTCTCCGGAAACCACTGGTCCCAGCAGATACCGACGCCGATGCGCGCAAAGCGCGTCTCCCACACCTTGAAGCCGGTGTCGCCCGGAGAGAAGTAGTTCTTCTCCTGGTACCCCGGGCCGTTCGGGATATGCGACTTGCGGTAGACGCCGAGGTTGCTGCCGTCGGCGTCGAGGATCGCTACGGAGTTGAAGTAGGCGTGCCCGGCACGCTCGAAAAAGCTGATCGGCAGCACCACCCCGAGCTCGCGCGCCACCGGGCTGAAGTGCCGCACGGCCGGATCGGCCGCCACCGTGTGCGCCAGCGCGAGGTGGCGCGAATCCTGCTCGATGCAGAAGTACGGCGTCTCGAACAGCTCCGGAATCAGGATGATCTGCGCACCCTGGGCCGCGGCCTTGCGCACCAGCGACTCCGCGCGCGCGATGTTCGCGGGCGTGTCCCAGGAGCACGACATCTGCAGCGCCGCTACCGTGACCGGACGCGGTGGCCGTTGGAAATGTTGGGGATCGCTCGCCACCGCGCGGATTCTACTGGCTGTGACCTTTCGGTCGGGCCGCACCTTTATTTGTAACCGATTGTAAAGCAGGCCTTCACTCAAGCTCAGGCTTGAGCTTTGTAGGTGGCCGCAAGCGAGGCCTCGACGAGCTCGGTGATGCGCATGGCAGTCTCGAGCGCCGTAAGTCCGGCCTCGCCGGACACCACGGGCGTACTGCCGGTACGGATGCAGTGGAGGAACGAGTCGATCTCCGCCTTGAGCGCATCCCCTTGCTCGAGGCTCTGCTCCTCGATCGTCACCGGCAGCGGCCCGGGTCCGTCCTGCGGCGTGCGCTTACGGATCACCGTCAGGATCTTCTGCTGCAGGTCGAGCGAGAGATAGGCGTCGTCCTCGAAAACGCGCAGTTTCCGCTCCGTCTTGAGGCTGACGCGCGAGGCCGTGGCATTGGCGACGCAGCCGTTCGCGAAACGGATGCGGGCGTTCGCGATGTCGATCTCCTCCGAGAACACCGGCGTGCCGATCGCGTCGATGGCGCTGATCGGCGCGCCGACGATGGTCTGGACGATGTCGATGTCATGGATCATGAGATCGAGCACCACGTTCACGTCCGTGCCACGCTCGCGGTAGGGCGCGAGCCGGTGGCATTCGACGAAGCGCGGCGCACGGAGGAACGGGACCGCGGCGAGGATCGCGGCGTTGAAACGCTCCAGGTGTCCGACCTGCAGCACGCGCCCGGAGCGCGCCGCAACGGCGATCAGCTCGCGTGCCTGCGCGGGGGTCTCGGTGATCGGCTTCTCGACCAGCACGTGCGCGCCGCGCTCGAGAAATTCGCGCGCGATGGCGAAATGCGCCGGGGTCGGAGTGACGACGCTGACCGCATCCACGGCGCCGAGCAGCTCGCGATGATCGCCGAGTGCCCGGGTTTTCAGCTCCGCGGCCACCGGCTCGCGGGCCTCCTGGCGTGAATCCACCACCGCGACCAGCTCGCAGCCCGCGGCCTGCGCGTACTTCTGGGCGTGGAACCTGCCGAGATACCCGACCCCGATGACCGCCGCTCTGATTTTCTGCATGACAACGTTATTATGCCCGGCCCGCATGGCCGCCACGCCCCCTAACAGGACCCCCTCACCACCGGAGCGCGAGCCGCGTTCCCGCTGGTCATTCGCCCGGCTGTCGGCCGTGCAGCGCGAGCTGCTGCTTCTCGGCGCGTTCCTGCTGTTCGGTCTGCTCGCGATGCCGTTCCTCATCTGGCTGGGCGGCAACCGCGTGCTGGGCCCCTACACGCATGGCGACAACCCGCACGCCGGGCCCTGGGCGCTGTTCGCCGATTATGTCGTGGGACTGGCGCACGGCTCGGCCGTGTTCTGGGCGGTTGCGCTCGGGCCGCTGGCGCTGCTGCTGCTGGTGCGCGGGTTCTTCGCCCTGCTGCGCCTGGTACCGCACCTGCAGCGCCCCGGCCGGGTGGCCGAGGAGCGCCGTCCGGGCCGCCCGCCGGGCGCCTTCAGGTAGGCCAGTAGAGCCACACCACCAGGGCGAGCACGGCCATGGTCCCCCCGTGCGCCGCGCCGCGCCAGCGCCGCTCGCGTGCCTGGCCATAGAAGCTCGCGAAGGAAACCGCGGCGAACAGGGTGAAAACCGCGATAGCGCGCACCAGGTGCGCGTGTTCCGGGGCGAAGCGCTGCTCATCCTGGGGAAGCAGCAGGATTACGATCCAGGTCATGATCAGCCCCGAGGCCAGGGCGACGGCCGAGCCGGCCAGGATGGCGAGAAGTGCCGTCAAAGGCTTCATGCTGTGAGCACCGTACTTGCTAAAGGCGAACCGTACGCTCTAGCCTTACTCTAAGATTTTACCGAAGCTGTGTGGGCGGAGCCGATGACTGAATCCCTGCGTCGATCTTCCGGCTGGATAACCGCGTGCCTGGTCGCGCTGGCGGCGCTTGCGCTCGCCGGCTCCGTACAGGCCCCGGCCAGCCCCTCGCTCCTGCCTCCGGGAGCGATCGCCCCGACGGACAGCCAGCGCGCCACGGCGCGCAAGATCGGCCGCATCCTCGAGGAGGCGCACTATAGCCACGCCCCGATCGACCACAAGATGTCGGACGTGGTCTTCCAGCGCTACGTGGAGTTCCTCGACCCGCAGCGCAGCTACCTGCTCGCCTCCGACGTCAACGAGTTCTCCGCCTACCGCTTCCAGTTCGACGACATGATCCGCACGGGCAACATCGACCCGGCGTACCTGATGTTCGCGCGCTTCCAGCAGCGCAACCGCGAACGCATGCAGTACGCGCTCTCGCAGCTTACGACCGAGCCCGACTGGAGCGTCGACGAAAGCTTCGATTTCGAGCGCAGCAAGGCGCCGTGGCCGGCCGATCAGGCCCAGATCGATGACCTGTGGCGACGCCGTGTCAAGAACGACGCGCTCTCGCTGCTGCTCACCGGCAAACAGTGGCCGGAGGCCGCCGACATCCTGCGCAAGCGCTACGAGCGCGTGCTGAAGCGCATCGATCAGGTGACCAGCGAGGACGTGTTCGAGAACCTGATGAATGCCTACGCGCGCGCCTTCGACCCGCACTCGAGCTACTTCTCGCCGCGCAGCTCCGAGGAATACCGCATCCAGATGAGCCTCAATTACGACGGCATCGGCGCCTCGCTGCAGGTGGTCGACGACTACGTCACCATCATGAACATCATCGAGGGAGGCCCCGCGGCGGTTGCCGGGACGCTCAAAACCAACGATCGGATCACCGGCGTCGGCCAGGGGCACGAGGGTTCGCTCACCGACGTGATCGGCTGGCGGCTCGACGACGTCGTGCAGCTGATCCGCGGCAAGGCGGGCACCAGCGTGCGGCTGCAGATTCTGCCGGGCGGCGCCGCTCCGGGAAGCGCGGAGAAGACGCTCGAGTTCGTGCGCAACAAGATCACCCTCGAGGCGCAGGCGGCCCACAAGGAGGTCAAGACCGTCGCGCGCAACGGCCGCACCTACAAGATCGGCGTCATCACGGTGCCGGGTTTCTACCAGGACGTGGCCGCTCAGGCCGCCGGGGACGAGAACTACCGCAGCACCACGCGCGATGTGGCGAAGCTGCTGCGCGAGCTCAAGGGCGAGAACATCGACGGCCTGGTGCTCGACCTGCGCGGTGACGGCGGCGGCTACCTCCCTGAGGCGACCGCGCTCACCGGGCTGTTCATCGACCACGGCCCGGTCGTGCAGCTGCGCGATACCTCGGGCAGACTCGAGGTGCTGGACGATCCGGAGCCGGCCCCGGCCTACGACGGGCCGCTCGCGGTGCTCGTCGATCGCATGAGCGCCTCGGCGTCCGAGATCTTTGCCGGCGCCATTCAGGACTATCACCGCGGCCTGATTCTCGGCCAGACCACCTTCGGCAAGGGCACGGTGCAGAACCTGGTGCCGCTCGACCGCTGGTCGAAGGATCCGGTGAACGGCCAGCTCACCGTGACCATCGGCAAGTTCTACCGCGTGACCGGCGAGAGCACGCAACACCGCGGTGTCGAGCCCGACATCCCGCTCGCCTCGGTGCTCGACACCAAGGAGCTCGGCGAAAGCGCGCTCGAGTCCTCGCTCCCCTGGGATCGCATCGCCGGCGTGCCCTTCAAGACCAGCACGCTAGCGGCGACCGAGCCGGCCGTGGCGACGCTCGCTTCGGCGGAGGACGTGCGCGCCCAGCACGACCCCGACTACCGCTGGCTGGTGTCGGACATCGCCGCGATCGACACCATGCGCGAGCAGAAGAGCGTGTCGCTCAACCTCAAGGTGCGCCGCGAGGAGCGCGCGCGCGAGGACAAGGAGCGGCTCGACCGCGAGAACAGCCGGCGGGTCGCCAAGAACCTGCCGCCGTTGAAGTCGGTCGTCGACCTCGACAAGGCCAAGGACGACGAGCCGGACGTGATGCTCGATCAGGCCGCGCAGATCATGACCGACGTCGCCTCCGGGGTGCGGGCCGCACCCGCACAGAAGACCGCGCGCGCCGGATAGCTACCTGAGCAGTACCCGGAACAGGTCCCAGCAGTCTTCCGCGAGCACGTTGGGCACGTGCCCGGAGTCGTTCGGGGCCGCGCCGAGGGAGTCGCTGGTCGGACAGGTATCGGCGGCGCCGCGGTAGTTCACCACGGGCTTGAGCCTCTCGGTGCCGAGGCGGATCTCCTCGGTGAGCGCCTCGCGACTCGCGAGCAGCCGCTGGGCGCGTGAGATCTGCGCCATCAGCATGACGCATTCCTTCGGTGATCCGTAGTCGTCGGCGGCGGCGCGCCGCGCGGTCGCCTCGCGCGCCATCTGCAGCAGCGGCTGCTGGATCACCTCGAGGCGCCGGCACAGCACCTCCGCGTAGGCGATCGCCGCGAGATTGATCGCGCGGCGCGCTTCGAGCGACAGGCCCGGAAACTCGGGCAAGGCCTCGGCATTCAGGGCATCGAGCTCCGCCTGCGCCACCACCACCGAGCCCCGCGCCGCGGCCGCGGCCGCCTGCGCCTCGTGGATGCGCTTCTCGAGCGCGCGGCGCTTGAAGTAGTGCCAGAAGCGCGTCAGCTTGCCGAGTTCGCTCTCGAGCTGGGCGACCAGCGCACCCGTCTCTTCGCTCAGCGCCTGGGTGGAAGCCACCTGGGCCTCGGCGGCCTGACGGCGGGTGAACTGCTGGCGGTTGTGGAGCGCGAGGTGGAGTTTGCGCTCGCGCTCGTCCTGCTGCTTCGAGAGGTCGCCGACGAACTGCGCGAGCAGCTCGCGGCCGTTCTGCCACAGCCGTCGCAGCTGGTAGAACGCCACGGTCGAGTAGGCGGTCTCGTTGCTGCCGAGCCGTGCCTCGAGCTCGTTCAGCAGGTCCTGGACACGCGCCGTCGCGGCCTCCTGCTGCTTGAGGAGGTCCTTGAGGCGGTAGCCTTCCTCCTGCAGCCCGCCATAGGCCTTCTTGAGCTCCGCACGGTTGCGGAACAGCTCGATCACGCGATGCTCGGGATCGGCCTCGCGGCGTTCGGGACGCAGGTTGAGCTTCAGGAATCCGAGTTGCCGCAAAGCGTTCATGAGAAATCGGGCGAGCGACCGCCCCTTCTCATGCGCCAGCGGTGAGCCTTGTGCGGGATGAGAAGCGATGACCTCGCTCCACGCAGTATTCCAGCCATTTATTTAACATCACGTTGCGCGCCCAGCGCTGATCCAGTTCACGCTCCGCACGCGTGCGCAGCGCCCTGAGCACCGGCTGCGTGTGAACCGCGGCCCATTGCTGCGCCTCGACCAGATGCGCGTCATGGTAGATGCGCAGCCGCATGTCCGGGTAGCGGCTGGCCCCGTGCGCCTCCGGCAGCAGATAGCTGAGCGCGACCGTGCTGGTGTACGGGGAACGCTCGGTCACCGTGAGAAGGAGATCACAATCGCCGGCGACCGCCGAGCGGTGCGCTCCGCTCAGTGCGGCGAGGCTGTCGGCCAGCCATCCGAGCCGGACGAAGTTGCTCTCGTAGAGTCCCATCAGCGCGACGAAGCTGCGCGGCCGGGCGCGCCAGGAGACTCGAGTCAGTGTGTCGGTCGCGAGCACGTCGCGACTATAACGCCTCAGCGTTGCTGCGCAAGCCGAGCGGTGCGCGTTTCGTCGCCGGCGCGCGACCCCGGGGCACTTGCAAATTTCGTGCGACCCGCCGTGACCCGCATCTAGGGACGCAAGCGCCGCTCGATTCCGGTAGTGTTCAGAATCCGGCTGGCGATTTCCTCGATCGAGCGCTCGGTGGTGTCGAGCGAGGCCAGCCCGAGGCGCGCGAACAGGGCCTCCGCCGCGCGCAGCTCGTACTGCACCTGTGCGCGCGAGGCGTAGCGGCTGTCGGGCCGCCGCTCGGCGCGGATCTGCTGCAGCCTCTCCGGTCTGATGGTGAGCGCAAACAGCTTGGCTCGGAATGGCTCGAGCCGCGCCGGGAGCTTCCCCGCCTCGAGATCGTCCTCGGTGAGCGGGTAGTTCGCGGCGAACACGCCGTATTGCAGCGCCATGTAGAGGCAGGTCGGCGTCTTGCCGACGCGCGACACTCCGACCAGCACCACATCGGCGTGCGCGTAGTCGCCGCCGCTGCCGTCGTCATTGGCGAGCGCGAAGTTGGTGGCGTTGATGCGCGTGGTGTAGGCGGCGAGATCGGCGATGCCGTGCGCACGGCCGGCGCGGTGCGTCGAGCGTACCTTGAGCTCGCGCTCGAGCGGCCCGACGAAGGCCGCGAAGAAATCCAGGAACAGGCCGTTCGCGCCGGCGACGATGTCGCGCAGGTCGTCCTGCACCAGCGTGCTGAACACGATCGGCCGCAGCCCCTCCTCCGCGGCCGCGCGGTTGATGCGCCGGACTACCTCCTGCGCCTTGTCAATGCTCGACACAAATGGCAAAGTCACCGCGCGAAATTCCACACCCTCGAACTGGGTCATGAGGCTGTGACCCATCGTCTCCGCGGTCACGCCGGTCTGATCCGAGACGAAGAAAGCTGTCCGACGGCTCATCGGCGCTAGTATGAACTCCTACGTGATCCCATTCGAGCGCTTGGGAATGCGCGACGTCGAGACCGTCGGCGGCAAGAACGCCTCGCTCGGGGAGATGATCGGCGCGTTGGCCAGGCTCGGCGTACGCGTGCCCGACGGCTTCGCCACCACCAGCCACGCCTATCGCGAGTTCCTGCGGCAGGGCGGCCTCGAAGAACGCATCCGCGCCGAGCTCGCCGCGCTCGACGTGGACGACGTGGCGAAGCTCGCCGCGACCGGTGCGCGCATCCGCCAGTGGATCCTCGCGACGCCCTTCAGCGCGGCGCTCAAGGACGCGGTGAGCGCGCAGCTCGAGCGCATGAGCGGCGGCGCCGACATCGCGGTGGCGGTGCGCTCGTCAGCGACCGCCGAGGATCTGCCCGAGGCTTCGTTCGCCGGACAGCAGGAGACCTTCCTCAATGTGCGCGGCGAGGCGGCGGTGCTCGAGACGATGCATCACGTGTTCGCCTCGCTGTTCAACGACCGCGCCATCTCCTACCGCGTGCACCAGGGCTTCGATCACGCCGCCGTGGCGCTCTCGGCCGGCGTACAGCACATGGTACGGAGCGATCTCGGCGCGAGCGGTGTCATGTTCACGCTCGATACCGACTCGGGCTTTCGCGACGTGGTCTTCATCACCGCCGCCTGGGGACTCGGCGAGACCGTGGTGCAGGGCGCGGTCAATCCCGACGAGTTCTATCTCTACAAGCCGGCGCTGCGCGCCGGCAAGTTCGCGATCGTGCGGCGCAACCTCGGCGGCAAGGCGGTGAAGATGGTGTACGCGCCCGCCGGCAGCGCCGAGCGCGTCGCGACCGTCGAGGTGCCGGAGGCCGAGCGCCGGCGCTTCTGCCTGGCCGATGCCGACCTCGAGACGCTCGCCCGCCAGGCGCTCATCATCGAAGAGCACTACGGGCGGCCGATGGACATCGAGTGGGGCAAGGACGGCGCGAGCGGCGAGATCTTCATCCTGCAGGCGCGCCCCGAGACCGTGCAGAGCCGTGCCGGTCGCACCATCCAGCGCTACACGCTCAAGAGCCGCTCGGTGGTGCTCGCCAGCGGCCGCAGCATCGGCCAGCGCATCGGCGCAGGGCCCGCGCGTGTCATCCGCGACGTGAGCGAGATCGCGCGCGTGCAGTCGGGCGACGTACTGGTCGCCGACATCACCGATCCCGACTGGGAGCCGGTCATGAAGCGCGCCGCGGCCATCGTCACCAACCGCGGCGGACGCACCTGCCATGCGGCGATCATCGCGCGCGAGCTCGGCATACCGGCGGTGGTCGGCTGCGTCGATGCCACGCAGCGCATCCGCGACGGCCAGCCGGTCACGGTGTCGTGCGCCGAGGGCGATACCGGCCACGTCTATCAGGGCCTGCTCGAGTTCGAGCGCAAGCAGATCGAGCTCGACGCGCTGCCGAAGATCCCCGTCAAGATCATGATGAACGTCGGCAATCCCGACCGCGCCTTCGACTTCGCCGCAATTCCCAA
>JASHVF010000104.1 GCA_030039615.1 Gammaproteobacteria bacterium
CGTGACCCTGGTGGGCGCGACGGTCATGCACGTGGCCGACGTGCTGGCGGGAGTGACCATGGCGCAGATCGTCAGGCCTGGAACGCCGGTCCTGTTCGGTGGCGCGCCGGCGACCTTTCACATGCGCACCGCAATGTCACCCATGGCCGCCATCGAGGCGCTGCACCTGAGCGTGGCGTACGTGGAGATCGCCAAGCATCTCGGCTTGCCGACCCAGGGATATATGGCGCTCAGCGAGAGCAAATTCCTCGATGCGCAGGCGGGGGCCGAGTCCTTCGGCGGAGCCTTGCTTGCCGCGCTTGCCGGCGTGAATTCGGTTTCCGGGCCGGGAATGCTCGACTACGTACTGACGTTCAGCCTGGAAAAGCTGGTCTTCGACGACGAGCTGTGCGGGCAGGCGCTGCACTTCTGCCGCGATCTGGCGATCAAGGAGGACCTGCCGACCGTCGAGCTCGTCGGACAACTGCTGCGCGACAAGCATCTGCTCACCGCGCCGCATACGCTCAAATACTGGCCGAAGGAACTGTATCTTCCCGGCAGGGTTTTCGACCGTCTGAGTCGCGAGTCCTGGCAGCAGGAAGGCGCCAGCAGCATCGAGCAGCGTGTCAGGCAGGAGGTGGAGCGGCGGCTGGCCGCCTATACCTCCCCGCCACTCGATCCGCGGATCGAGGCGGAGATGATCCGCCTCATCAGAGACGGAATGAGCCCGGGACAGGAACTGCCGCAGGTTTTGCCGCGGGTCGATTCGCCGGCCGATGCGAGACCGCACGAGCGCAGCGGACGGCGCTTACGGCGGGCGCGGCCAGCGTGAGAGACACGGGATTGCGCTCCCGTGCTCGCCGGAGCTTGGCCAGGAGACCTGGCAGCGCTGGATTTGCCGGCCTGCCTTACTGATACTTAACGCAGATCAGCAACGCGCAGCGCTTCGGCGAGCTTCCATGTTGCAAAGCCCCGGTTCGTGACTGCCAAGACCATGCGTGCCGTGCTGCTGAAGGGACACGGCGGCCTCGATCAACTGCTATACCGCAGCGACGTGCCCGTTCCGGTGCCGACGACCGGTGAAGTGCTGGTGCGGGTACGCGCTGCAGCGCTCAACAACACCGACATCAACATGAGGACCGGCTGGTACTCGAAGTCGGTGACCTCGGCAACCGGCGCTGCCGCAGTGCCGCAAGCGGCTGCCGGGGACGCAGGATGGACGGGTAATCATGTGAGCTTCCCCCGGATACAGGGGGCCGATGCCTGCGGTCATGTCGCGGCGGTAGGGCGCGGGGTCGATCCGGCACGCGTCGGGCAGCGCGTGCTGATCGATCCAATACTGCGCCCCGCGAGCGCAGTTGCTGTTTACTTCGGCTCGGACATCAACGGCGCATTCGCCGAGTTCACAGTGGTGCCGGCGAACAATGCCTGCGCCATCCACAGCACGCTGTCCGAGGTGGAGCTTGCCTCCTTTCCCTGTTCCTATCTGGCTGCGGAGAACATGTTGACCCGCGCGGGCGTGCGGGCCGGCGAGCGGGTTCTCGTCACGGGCGCTTCGGGCGGGGTGGGCTCGGCCGCGGTGCAGCTCGCGAAACGCCGCGGCGCCCAGGTGATCGCCATCGCGGGGCAAGCGAAGACTGCGGCGATCGAAGCGCTGGGCGCCTGGCGCGTGCTCGGCCGCGAGGCGGATGCGCCGCGCGAACTCGGGTCAGAGAGCATCCATGTGGTGATCGATGTCGTGGGCGGGCGTAGGTTTCCGCAGCTGCTTACACTCCTCGCGCGCTGCGGACGCTACGCTGTCGCCGGCGCGATTGCCGGACCGATCGTCGAGCTCGACCTGCGGACCTTGTATCTCAAGGACCTGCAACTGCTCGGGTGCACGGTGCCCGACCCTGCGGTCTTTCCCGCTCTCATCAAATACATCGAGCGTGGCGAGATTCGGCCGCTGGTCAGCGCAACGTATCCATTGGCAGAGATCGCTGCTGCACAGACGGAGTTCATGGCCAAGGGGCACGTCGGAAAGATCGTACTGACGGTTTGAGCGATGGTTGAGCAGCCGGGGGAAATGGGCGACTGGCGCCTGAAGCGCACTTGTCAGGGCGCTTCAATGGGCCTCGCGTGCTGCGGTCTCCGCGGGCACGGGCAGGCCGATCTTGCGAGAGAACGCGGCGAATCGCGGTTCATCCTTGTACCGTAGGATGAAGGGGTCGAAGAGAAGTTCTGGAACACCCGCGTCGCGATTGCTCCATGCCCGATCGAGCCACTCGAAGGTGTGGTTCACATCATTTCGCAGCGCGTAGACCTCGGCGATCTGGTAGGCAGCAAGATTCGCATCTTTATCAATCAGCGTCTTGAGAGCCGCATCGGCTGCGCTCGGGTCGGTGCCGATCTGCCGTGCAAGGGCGAGCGCGTCGTCCTGCCACACTCCGGAAGGCTCCAGCTGCGCGGCGGTGAGCGCCGCCTGCGCGTTGCCACGCTGGACCTCGATGATCGCGAGCCCTTGGTGATAAGCCGCCGCAGCGGGCTGCAGCTCGATTGCCCTGCGGATCGCCTGCTCGGCCGCATCGAAGCGGTGGAGTCCCCGAAGATAAACGTTGAGCCAGCTGTACCAGTTGGCCCGCAGCGGCTCGACGGCCAGCGCCTGCCGCGTGAGCTCGATTGCCGGCTCCAGCTCACCGAAAGTCGCGAGCATGCGCCCGAGGGCGAACTTCGCTTCACTGTCATTCGGAGCCAGCGCTAGCGCACGGCGAAACTCCGCTTCTGCCCCGCGCCAGTCGAACTCATTCCGCAGCAGAAGACCCTTGGCAAGATGTGCGGCCGCGAGCTCGGGCGAGAGGACAAGCGCACGGTCGGCCGCTGCGCGTGCCTTCCGGTACGCCTCCTGCGCCGGCGCAACCTCGAGGAATTCTCCACCGAAACTGGTCCAGGCCTGCGAGAGTTCGCTCCACGCGAGCGCATAGCGCGGATCGAGCTGCGTGGCCTGCGTAAAGGACTCGATCGCCTTGCGATCATCGGCTTCTGTATGACGGAAATGGTAGAAGCGACCTTCCAGTAGGGCGTTATATGCCTCGAGACCCGCACCAGGAGGGCGCTCCCTCTGCGCCGCCGCCTCACCTGTCAGGAGCTTAGCCCGCAGCGTCCCCGCAACTGCACGGGTGATCTCGTCCTGTAGGGCAAAGAGATCCTTGTATGGCCGGTCGTAGTGCTCGGACCACTGGGTGCTCCCGTCAGCGGTATCGATGAGCTCGGCGCTCACCCGCACCACCTCCCCCGAGCGGCGCACACTCCCTTCCAGCAGGTGCGCGACCCCGAGCTTCGCACCGATTGTGCGGCTGTCCTCCTTGGAGTCCCGGAACTGGAACGCTGAGGCGCGCCCGATCACCTTCAGACCCGGGGACTGCGACAGCGCGGTGATCAGGTCTTCAGATATCCCGTCGGAGAAGTACTGCTGGCCCGCCTCCCCGCTCTCATTCGCCAGCGGCAATACCGCGATGGAGGCTGTGCCGGTGGTGCGAGGCTTCACCTCCCGGTATAGCGCGTATCCGATCGTGACCAGCATCGCCGCAAAGGACGCGACGCTGACGCCCATCATCGCCCTATTGCGCCGGATGAACTTGCGCAGACGATCGGAGAGTCGAGCGGGTACTGCCCGGACGGTTTTGCCGGCCAGATAGCGTTGCAGATCCTCCGCCAGGGCGGCGGCGCTCGAGTAGCGTTCGGCGGGGTCTTTCGCTAGCGCCTTGAGCACAACGGCATCGAGGTCACCGCGCAGCGCTCGTGCGAAGCGTTGCGATGTCGTCGCGCGCGCCGCGACTGCGCCTGGCTCGATCCGCGTGCTGGGCTTCCTCAGCTCGACGTCGGTGATGGCCGTGCCGAGCGAACCGGGCCAGGCGGCGGTCCTGAGCTGGTAGGGGCGGGCGCCGGTGAGCAGCTCGTAGAGCACCACGCCGAGGGAATACACATCACTGCCAGGACCGGTCGGCTCACCCCGCAACAGCTCCGGACTCGCGTAGTCCGGCGTCAGACCTCGTCCATAGACACCGGTGACCAGAGTGGGATCGGCTTCTTCCGCCTCGAGCAGCTTGGCGACGCCGAAGTCGAGCAGCTGCACCTCGCCGGCTTCGTTGACCAGAATGTTGGAGGGCTTCAGGTCGCGGTGAATAACATGCTTGGCATGCGCGTATTGCACCGCGTCGAGTACCTGCAGAAACAGCTTGAGGCGGGCCGCGATGCCGAGCCGACGGGCATCGCAATAATCCGTTAGCGCCTCTCCGTGGACGTACTCCATCACGAGGTACGACTGGCCGCCGGGGTCCACTCCGGCATCGTAGAAACGCGCAATATGCGGATGCTCGAGACCAGCCAGGATATCGCGCTCTTGGGCGAAGCGCTGTTCGAGATCAGCACGCGAGTGGGTCAGCGTCGGCAGCTTGAGAGC
>JASHVF010000105.1 GCA_030039615.1 Gammaproteobacteria bacterium
GCCGCGGCCGAGTTCCAGCACTACGACGGCCCCTTCGTCACGCCGGACGATGCCCGCAAGGAGAACGGGGTGCTGCGCTACAGCGAGGGGGACGAGCACAACGGCTATTCCCTGACCGGCATGGTCTACCACCAGGATTGGACCAATACGACCGACATCCCGATCCGTGCCATCAGCGAAGGGGTGGTCCCGAACCGGTTCGGCACGCTCGATCCGACCGACGGCGGACATGCCTATCGGGGCAGTCTTTCCTACCAATACTACGCCACGCTCGGGGCCGGTCAGCTGACCGCCAGCGCCTTCTCCATCTTCAACGAGCTGCACCTCTTCAACAACTTCACGCACTATCTCGTCGACCCCGTGTACGGCGACCAGGAGGATCAATTCGAGAACCGCAAGGTGTTCGGCGGCGCGCTGGACTATGTCCTGCCGCTGCCGCTCGCTTCGCTCGACAACGAAGTGCTGATGGGCGCACTGGTGCGCTACGACCATCTGCATGTCGGACGCCTGCCGAGCATGGGCCAGGTGCCGCTGCCGGTGGATACCGCCCCGCCGTCCTTTTCCAATGATGACCAGGTGGCTCTGCTCGCCACCGCCGCCTTCGTGCAGGCGACCACGCACTGGACGAGCCAGCTGCGCTCGGTGCTGGGAGTGCGGCTCGACTACCAGCACGGCGCCGACACGGATTATCTGGCGGCCCTGCATGAGCTCGCCGTCGGCGGTTACACCGGCTACACCAACGGGGGCACCAAGCAGCAGGCCCTGACGCAGCCCAAGGCGAGCCTCATCTATACTGCCAACCCGGCGCTCGAGTTCTACGTCAGCGCCGGGGAGGGCTTCCACAGCGCCGACCTGCGCGGCGTGAACCAGGACCGCAGTGTCGACCTCGGGCTCCCCAACACGCCGCTGCTCGCCGCCCAGTGGGGCGAGGAGATCGGCGTGCGCGCACTGCCGCGCAGCGATCTGGCCTTTACCTTCGCGCTCTACAACCTCTGGCAGCAGTCCGAGACCATCATCGATCCCGACGTCGGCCAGGACTCCGCCGGCCCGCCCAGCAAACGCTACGGCTTCGAGATCAACGTCACCTACCAGATCCGCCAGTGGCTCGAGTTCTACGGCAGTTTCTCGGGCGATCACACCCGCTTCACGCAGCCCTTCGACGACGGCACGGGCCACGTCGGCTACTACATCACGGATGCGCCCCGGGCGACCGGCGCAATGGCGCTGTATCTGACGGACTTCGGACCCTGGAGCGCCGGCCTGGAATACCGTCTGCTCGGCAACTACCCGCTGTCCTCCGGCCCGTGCGTCAACTCCGCGGCGGTGAAGGACTTTCCGGGCGCGACTTCGTGCGCCGACGCGCCGACGGCCCTGGGGCAGGTCAACGCCCCGGGATTTCAGCAGGTCAACCTGACGGTCAACTACACGACGCCCTCGCTGTGGCGCACCACTCTCGGCCTCTATAACCTCTTCAACACCCATGCCGCCGCGGCGGAGTTCTGGTACGTCGACCGGCTGCAGTCGGAGATCGCCGCCTATCCCGATGGACGCGCCGACGTCCACGAGCATCCGCTCGAGCCCTTCATGGCGCGTCTCATGATCACGAAGTCCTTCGGGCCCTGACGAGTTTCCGCAGGTCCATGAGCGGCGAGTTCGATCTCACGGCGCTCCTCAGGCCCCTGAGCACCGAGCGTTTCTTCTCCGAGTACTGGGAGAGCAAGCCCCTGCTGCTCGAGCGTGGCGACGCCGGCTATTACGCCTCGCTGCTGACGCTCGCCGACGTCGAGCGCTACCTGTCGCGGGGCGATGTGCGCTATCCGGCGATCCGTCTCGCAAAGGGCGGGGCGTTCTACGCGTCCGAAGCCTACGCACACGACGTCAGGTACGGCGACGAGATCTTTCACGGCGTCTGCGACCCCGGGAAAATCTTCACCGAGTACGCCGGCGGGGCGACCGTGACGCTGCCCGCGGCGCATCTTGGTTGGCCTCCCCTCGCAAAGCTGTGCAGACAGCTCGAGGCGCAGCTCGATCACTCCGTGCATGCCAACGCTTATCTCACACCGGGGAACGCCGCCGGATTCACGCCGCACTACGACACGCACGAGGTTTTGGTGCTGCAGATCGCCGGCGTCAAGCACTGGCGCATCTATCCGCCGCCGCTCGAACTGCCCCATCGCAGCCAGCCGTTCTCCCCGGAGCGCTATTCGCTGCCGCCGGCGCCGCTGCTCGAGCTCGACCTGAAAGCCGGCGATCTGCTCTATCTGCCGCGCGGTCATGTGCACACCACCACGACGACGGCAGGACACGTCTCGCTGCACGTCACGGTCGGTATCACGGTCTATACCGGGATCGAGCTGCTGTCGGAGCTGATCCAGAACAGCCTCGAGCACTCGGACTGCCGTCGTGCGCTGCCACCCGGGTTCGCGCACCGGCCCGAGGCGCGTGGCGAACTGCCGCAGCGATTGCTCGGGCTGATGGATCGGCTGCGCGTCGCGCTCGAC
>JASHVF010000106.1 GCA_030039615.1 Gammaproteobacteria bacterium
TGGCCGACGAAGCTGTGGGCGATGCCGCGCGCCTTGAGGATCTGGCTCATGCCGTTGCGCAGCCGCGTGCCGTAGGCGGCGAGCCGCTCGAGCGCGTCCGTCTCGGCGAGGATCTCGAGGGTCTTGGCGGCGGCCGCGAGCGACACCGGGTGGGCGGTGTAGGTGCCGCCGTGGGCAACGCCCTTGCCGAGCTTGCGCATGATGTCCTCGCGCCCGGCGAGCACCGAGATCGGATAGCCGTTGGCGAGCGCCTTGGCGAAGGTGCAGAGGTCGGCGCGCACGCCATAGAGCTCCTGCACGCCGCCGCGCGCCACGCGAAAGCCGGTCTTCACCTCGTCGATGATCATCAGCACGCCGTAGCGGTCACAGAGCGCGCGCGCCGCGCGCACGTACTCGGGCTCGGCGGCGATCCCCAGGCAGTTGCCCATGATCGGCTCGACCAGCAGGCAGGCGATGCGGTCGCCGTGGCGCTTCAACACGTCCTCGAGCTGATTGGCGTCGTTGGCCTGCACGAAGTGCGCGAAGTGGCGCGTCGAGAGCGGCACGCCCTCACTGTAGGGGTGCACCTCCGGGTCGCCCACCTGCTTCCACTTGTCCATGGGCGTGTACCACATGGCCGCATCGAACAGCCCATGGTAGCTGCCCTCGAGGATCACGTAGTCGTCGCGCCTGGTATAGGCGCGCGCCAGGCGCAGCGCCGCCATCACCGCCTCGGTTCCGGAGTTGGAGAAGCGCACCAGCTCCGCGGCCGGCACCATGGCGGCGATGCGCGAGGCGACCTCGTATTCCCCCTCGGTGGAGAGCGCGAATACGCCGCCGACCTTCATGCCCTCGCGCGCCGCCGCATCCACCCGGGCATCGGCATAGCCGAGGATCGAGGGGCCGTAGCCCATGCGGTAGTCGACATAGACGTTGCCGTCGAGGTCGGTGATGCGCGCGCCGCGCCCTTCCTTCACGTAGATGGTGCGGTCCTCGCCCCAATAGCGGAAATTCGATGCCACCCCGAGTGGCAGCCGGGTAAGGGCCCGGCGGAAATGCTCGTGGTTCCTGGTCATGGTTCTCGCCATGGCACTCGCTCCCAAAATGAATGACCCCGACAGGCGCCCGGGGCCGTCCCGCCACGGACTATATGATCATATAGTTTTTTGGGTTAAAATTAAACAAGCGTATAAATCAACCCGGGAAGCGCCCCCATGAGCACCGCCTCCGCCCGCCCCGTCGAAGCCCCCCCGGCCGCCCCGGCCCGCTCGCTGCCGGCCTGGGTGTACAACCACCCTGAGATGACCCGGCTCGAGCTCGAGCGGATTCTGAAGCCGAGCTGGCAGATCGCCTGCCACCTGAGCCAGCTCCCGCGCGCGGGCGACTTCGTCACCTTCGAGCTCGGCGGCGACAGCGTCATCGTTCTGCGCGATGCGAACGGCGCGGTTCGGGCGCTGCGCAACACCTGCCGCCACCGCGGCACGCGCCTCCTCGAGGGCAGCGGCCACTGCGCCGGGCGCATCACCTGCCCCTACCACGGCTGGACCTACCGCTACGACGGCTCGCTGCTGGCCACCCCGGCGCGCGAGAGCTTCCCGGACCTCGACCTGCGCGAGCACAGCTTAGGTGCCGTGCCCCTCGAGATCGCGCTCGGCTTCGTCTGGGTGTGCCTCGGCGCGAATCCGGCGCCGCCGCCCTCTCAGGTCTGGGCGCCGTTCCTCGAGGAGCTCGCTCCCTATCGGCTCGATGAGCTCGTGCCGGTGCAGCCCCTGTTCCGCGAGGAGTGGGAGGTGGACTGGAAAATCGCGATGGACAACTACCTCGAGTCCTATCACGTGCCGATCGGACATCCGGGCTTGAACCGCATGTTCACGCCGGACTACGAGGATCAGCGCGGCGCCCCCGGCATCGGACGCGGCATCAGCTGGATGCGCGAGGCGCCGTCTGCGCGCTGGAGCGAGCGCATGTACCAGAAGTACGTGGGCGAAGTGACCGCGGCGCAGCTGCCGGAGCGCGAGCGCCGCAGCTGGCGCTTCTACAGCTATCTCCCCAACCACGGCATCGACATCTTTCCCGAGCAGATGGACTTCTTCCAGGTGCTGCCGCGCGGACCCGGCAAGGCACTCATCCGCAGCGCCTCCTTCGGGCTGCCGGACGCGCGGCGCGAGATGCGTCTGGTGCGCTGGCTCGGCAACCGCATCAACATGCAGGTCAACAACGAGGACCACGAGCTGTGCGAGCGGCTGCAGCGCGGTCTCGGCGACAGCGCCTACCGCCCGGGACCGCTGTCGCAGATCGAGACCTGGATGCTCGAGTTTCACGACCTGCTGCGCGCGCGCATCCCCGAGGTGCGCCTGCCGAGCGCACCGGCGCGCTTCGCCTAGTGGGCGGCGCGCGGCGCGTGTCGACACCCGCCCCATCGATCGCCGGCGCGGCCAGCGCCGATGCCGCGCGGCGCGTGCGCGCCCGCCAGCGCCTCATCGAGGCGTGTATCTCGGCGCTGCATATCTACGGCCCCTCGCGCACCACCGTGAGCCGCGTGGTGGCGATCGCGGGACTCTCGCCCGGCATCGTGCGCTTCTACTTCAACTCCAAGGCGGCGCTGCTGGTGGCGGCGCTCGAGTACCTCGCCTCGGAGTTCGAGCAGCGGGTACTGAAGCCGGTCGCCGCGCTCAAGCACTCGCCGGTGGTGGCACTCGGGCTGCTCGTCGAGCTCTACCTCGACGCCGAGATCGCCAGCCCGCGCAAGGTGTCGGTGTGGTACTCGTTCTGGGGCGAGGCCAGCTCGCGCCAGGAGTACCTCGACATCTGCGGCGGCAAGGACGAGGACTTCGCCCGCCTGGTACGCGAGCTGGTCGGCACGCTGATCGCGCAGACCGGCGCCCGGCACCTCGACCCCGACGGCGTCGCGCTCGGGCTGATCGGGGTGCTCGAGGTGCTGTGGCAGGGGATCGCCTTCCAGAACGAAGAGAACATCGACCGGCGCGCCCTGGTGGCGCGCGCCTTCGCCTACCTGCGCTCGGTATTCCCGGGACAGTACCCCGGCTCGAGCCCGCCGCGCGCGCGCCGCGGACGGTGAGTACCGGTTGGCGGGTTTATCCCGCACAATAGCGCGCCTCGACTCGAGGCGAAGCGCGCACATCATGAGAACAAGCGGCAGCCCCAAGCGCTGGCTCATCATCCTGCCGCCGCTTACGTTCCTGCTGGTGTTCTTCCTGGTGCCGTTCGCCTTTGCCTTCAAGATCAGCTTCGCCGAGACCGCGGCGCACGTGCCGCCGTTCACCGACGTGCTGGTGTTCTCACCCGACCACCACCTGCGCATCTTTGCGACGCTCGCCAATTACCGCTACCTGCTGACGGACGAGGTCTACGGGGTCGCGTACCTGTTCTCGCTGCGCACCGCCTTGTTTTCGACGCT
>JASHVF010000107.1 GCA_030039615.1 Gammaproteobacteria bacterium
GCGAGCTCGGCCTGACCGGCGAGGTGCGCCCCGTCCCCTACGGCGATGAGCGGCTGCGCGAAGCCCTGACGCAGGGCTTCAAGGTGGCCGTCATCCCGCGCGACAACGCCCCGCGCAGGCCCCCTCCGGGCCTCACGCTCCATGCCGTCAGCACCGTCGCCGAAGCGCTGGCGGCGGCGTTCGCGCGCACCGCGCCGGCCGTGGGCTCCTGAGCAGGGCTGCGCGCCTCACGGGGCGCTCGCCGCGGTCGGCTTCTCGGCAACGGGTGCACGCACCCGCACGGTGCGGATGGCGTTATCGGCGATCTGCAGCACCTCGAACTCGTAGTTCCCGACCCGCACCATGGTGCCGGAGTCGGGGATGGTCTCGAGGTGCTCGAGCAGCAGTCCATTCACCGTCTTCGGTCCCCCGGTCGGCAGCTGCCACCCGAGCGCACGGTTCAGGGCGCGGATCGTGGCGCTCGCGTTCACGATGAAGACGCCGGGGCGCTCGGTGTGCACGTCCTTGTGGGTGATGGTCGCCGGGTCGGTGGTGAATTCCCCGACGATCTCCTCGAGCAGGTCCTCGAGCGTCACCAGGCCTTCGATGTCGCCGTACTCGTTGACGACGAAGGCGTGGCGGCGGCGGTTGCGCTGGAACTGCGCGAGCTGCACGTTGAGCGGCGTGCCCTCCGGAATGAAATAGGACTCGCGGTTGCGCGCCAGCTCGATGAGGCGCTCGCGGCTGAAGCTGCCGCGTGCCAGCTCGCGCGCCACGCGCTTCATGTGCAGCAGGCCTATGAGATTGTCGAGCTCGCCGTCGTACACCGGCAGCCGCGTGTGCGGCGTTTTCTGCAGCCGCTCGAGAATGTCGTCCCAGCTCTCGCTCAGGTCGATGCCGTTGATCTCCTGGCGCGGGATCATGATGTCGTTCACGGTGATCCTTCCTAAGTCGAGGATCGAGAGCAGCATCTGGCGGTGGCGTGCCGGGATCACGGGCGCGGCCTCGGTCACCACGGTGCGCAGCTCCTCGGCGGAGAGCGCCTGGCTGCTATGCGTGGCACGCCCCACGCCGAAGACGCGCAGGAACCCGTAGGCCATGCGGTTGGTGAGCCACAGCACCGGGCGCGCCACCAGCACCAGCACCTGGTAGATGCCGGCGGCGTGCAGCGCCACCCCCTCGGGGTTGGAGGCCGCATAGATCTTCGGGGCGAGCTCGCAGAAGACGATCACGAGGATGGTGAGCAGCACCTCGGCGACCGGCACCGCATAGGGGTAGCCGGTGCGCTGCGCGAGGATGGTGGCGATGGCGGAGGCGAAGACGCTCGCCGGGGCGAGGATCACGAGGTTCGCCCCGAGCCACTCGTCGGGCTTGGCGAGCAGCCGCTCGAGCATGCGCGCCGAGCGCTGCCCGGCCTCGGCGCGGTGCCGAATGCGATAGCGGTTCACCGAGAGCATGGCCGCCTCGGCCCCGGAGGAGAACGCGGCGACGATCAGCAGCGCGACGAGCGCCAGCTGCGGCACCGGAGTGGAAAAAACGTTCAAAACGGCTCTCCCGCTTCCCGCCAACCGCACTAGCATAGCGCGCGGGAATCGGGGATCCTGATCGCATGTTCGATCAACTCACCGCGCGCCTGACGGCGACCCTCGAGGCGCTGCGCGGACGCGGCCGCATCACCGAAGACAACATCGCCCAGGCGCTGCGCGACACGCGCGTCGCACTCCTCGAAGCCGACGTGGCGCTGCCGGTGGTGAAGTCGTTCATCGACTCCGTCAAAGCCAAGGCGCTCGGCGCCGAAGTCGCCTCGAGCCTCAGCCCGGGGCAGGCCTTCATCGGCATTCTGAACGAGGAGCTCATCGCCCTCATGGGCGGGGGAGGCGCAGGCTTCACGCTGCGCGCCGCACCGCCGGTCGTGGTGCTGCTCGCGGGTCTCCAGGGCGCCGGCAAGACCACGACGGCCGCCAAGCTCGCCCGCCGTCTCATCGAGAGCGAGCGCAAGCGCGTGCTGCTCGTCAGCACCGACGTGCGCCGCCCTGCCGCGATGCTGCAGCTCGAGCGCCTGGCAGCCCAGGTGCACGCCGAATACTTCTCCCCCGCGGCTGGTGCCTCCCCCGAGGCCATCGCGGGCGCCGCCCTGGAGCGCGCGCGCAACGGCGTCTTCGACGTGCTGATCGTCGACACGGCCGGACGGCTGCACGTCGATGCGGAGCTGATGGACGAAGTGCGCCGCATCGAGGCGGCGGTGGGCGCGGCCGAGTGCCTCTTCGTCGTGGATGCCATGGCCGGCCAGGACGCGGTGAACGCCGCGCGCGCCTTCGGCGCCGCGCTCGAGCTCACCGGGATCATTCTCACCAAGGCCGACGGCGATGCGCGCGGGGGCGCCGCGCTCTCGGTGCGGCAGATCACCGGCAAGCCGATCGTATTCGTCGGGGTCGGGGAGAAGCCCGAGGCGCTCGAGCCCTTCGATGCCGCGCGCATGGCCTCCCGCATCCTCGGCATGGGCGACGTGTTGAGTCTGGTCGAGCAGGTGCACCGCCAGGTCGACGGCGAGGAGGCCGCACGGCTCGCCCGCAAGATGGTCAAGGGCCAGGGCTTCAGCATGGTGGACCTCAAGAGCCAGCTCGAGCAGCTGCAGAAGATGGGCGGCGTCGGCGCGCTCATCGACAAGCTGCCGGGCGCGGTGGTGAAGAAGGGCGCGGTCTCGGCGGAGCAGGGCGACCGGGACCTGCGCCGCCAGATTGCCATCATCAATTCCATGACCCCTAAGGAGCGGCGCACCCCGGGCATCATCGACGGCTCGCGCCGCCGCCGGATCGCCGCCGGCTCCGGGGTGCAGGTTCAGGACGTGAACCGGCTGCTCAAGCAGTTCCTGGAGATGCAGCGGGTCATGAAGAGCATGAAGGGCGGGGGTCTGCGCCGCCTCATGGGGGCCTTCAAAGGCGGCCTCCCGCCGGGTTTTCCGGGGCGCTAGGGCATCCTGCCGGGGCGCGTTCCCCGATGTCCCAAACCGGGGCCTCCTCGGGCCTCGGGCAGCCGCGGAAAAACTGGCGCAGAAACGCCCGGTTGCGTAGAATCCGCGCTCTTTTTGGGCGGCCCCTCCGGATGAGGTGGCCAAGCCCGCTTGAACGAGAGCGATACGACCATGGTTACCATTCGCCTGACGCGGCGCGGGGCGCGCAATCAGCCCTTCTATCACGTCGTCGTGACCGACAGCCGCAAGCGCCAGGGCGGCCCGAGCCTCGAGCACGTCGGATTCTTCAACCCGATCGCCCGGCGTGGTGAGACGAAGCTCAAGCTCGACCTCCCGCGCATCGATTACTGGGTGGGGAAGGGGGCGCTGCCCTCCGACCGCGTGCGGAACCTCGTCGCGTCCTACCGCAAACAGGCGACGGCCTGAAGGCGTGACGAGGCAGCTCCGCGCGAGCGTGCCATAAGCGCGAGAGTGCCTTGGCCCGGATCGAGCTCGGCCGCTTGGGCGCTCCGTACGGCATCAGGGGCTGGGTACACGTCGATTCGTATACCGATCCGCCCGAGGGGCTGCTGAAGTATCGCGAATGGGCCCTGCGGCTCGCCAACGGCGAGCGGGCCACGCGACGCGTCGCCGAGGGGCGCCGTCATGGTGAGCGTCTGGTCGCGCAGCTCGAGGGCGTCGCCAGCCGCGAAGGCGCGGCGGCGCTCACCGGCGCGGTGATCGAGATCGAGCGTGCGGCGCTGCCGCCCGCGGGTCAGCATGAGTACTACCGCGCGGACCTCGAGGGGCTCGCGGTGCGCAATCTCGAGGGCGTCGCGCTCGGGACGGTGAGCCACTTCGTGGACGCACCGGCCGGCGCGGTGATGGTGGTGAGGGAGCCCGACGGGCGCGAGCACTGGGTGCTGGCCTCCCCGAGGCACCTGCGCAGCATCGACCTCGCGGCGCGGCTGATCGTGGTGGACTGGCCCGCGGAATGAAGATCGAAGTCGTCACGCTGTTTCCGCGCATGATCGCGGGAGCACTGGAGTACGGGGTGGTGGGCCGGGCGCTCGAGCGCGGCCTCATCGCCGTCGGGACCGAGGATCCGCGCGCGTACACGCACGACGTGCACCGCACGGTCGACGACCGCCCCTACGGGGGCGGCCCGGGCATGGTGATGAAGCCGGAGCCGCTGCTGGCGGCGATCCGGGCGGCATACGCGAGGCTGCCGGCGGGGAGTCCGCGGATCTGCCTCTCGGCCCAGGGTGAGCCCTTCGGCGCGCGCGAGGCGGCGGCGCTCGCGAAGCTCCCCGGCATGCTGCTGGTGGCGGGGCGCTACGAAGGGATCGACGAGCGGGTGATTGAGCTCGGCATCGATCGCGAGCTGTCGGTGGGCGATTACGTGCTCTCCGGCGGGGAGCTGCCGGCGCTGACCGTGATCGACGCGGTGGCGCGGCTGCTGCCGGGAGCGCTCGGCGACGAGCGCTCGAGTGCCGAGGACTCGTTTGCCGCTGGACTGCTCGACTGGCCGCACTACACGCGGCCGGAAGTGTTCGAAGGCTTAAGTGTGCCGCCGGTGCTATTGTCGGGGGACCATGCCGGCATCCGCCGCTGGCGCCTGAAGTGCGCGCTCGAGCGGACCCGGCGACGCCGGCCCGACCTGATGGCGAAAGCCGCGCTCGCGCCGGAAGCGCAGCGTGCATTGAATGAGTTGCTGGCCGCCGATGCGGCCGCAGAAGAGGATCGAGGTAAGTGACATGAACAAGATCATCCAGGACCTGGACAAGCGGCGCATGACCCGTGAGATCCCGGATTTCAAGCCGGGCGACACCGTGGTCGTGCAGGTGAAAGTGACCGAGGGCGACCGCGAGCGCGTGCAGGCCTACGAGGGCGTCGTGATCGCGCGCAGCAACCGCGGGCTCAACTCCTCGTTCACGGTGCGCAAGATCTCCCACGGCGAGGGCGTCGAGCGCACCTTCCAGACCTATAGCCCCGCGATCAGCGACATCGTGGTGAAGCGGCGCGGCAGCGTGCGCCGTGCCAAGCTGTACTACCTGCGCGATCTCGCGGGCAAGGCGGCGCGGATCGAGGAAAAGATCTGAAGTTGCGCGCCGGCGCCGCTGCGGCAGCCGGCCGCGCGGGAGTGGTTTGCCCGTGAACGTGCGCTCGTTTTTTGCGGGCCTGTGGCGCGGCCTGGATGGCCTGCGCAAGGTGCTGCACCTGATCGTGCTGCTGGTGATCTTCGGCGCGCTCATCGGGTTGTTGCTCTCCGGCACCGGCCGCATACCCTCGAAGGCGGCGCTCGTGATCTCGCCCGACGGCCAGCTGGTCGAGCAGCTCTCGGGCGAGCCGGTGACGCGCGCGCTCGAGGCGGCGCGCGGCGACGGGCGCCACGAGACGCTTCTGTGGGACCTCACCGACTCGATCCGCGCGGCGGCTGCCGACCCGCGCATCCAGGCGCTGGTGCTCGACTTCGACAAGTTCGACGGCGCTACCCAGCCGACGCTCGAGGAGCTCGCCCTCGCCGTGCGCGAGTTTCGCACCACCGGCAAGAAGGTCGTGGCCTACGGCAACGAGCTGGACAAGGAAGGCTACTACCTCGCGGCGCAGGCCGATGAGACCTACCTCGACCCGCAGGGGTTCGTGCTGATCGACGGTTACGACCGCTATCGCATGTACTTCAAGGAAGTGCTCGACAAGCTCGGGGTCGACATCAACGTGTTCCGCGTCGGTGAATTCAAGAGCGCCGTCGAGACCTACACCCGCACCAACATGTCGCCCGAGGACCGCGAGGAGAGCCGCGCCTACCTCGCGGCGCTGTGGAGCAGCTACCAGCAGGCGGTGACCCGCGCCCGCAAGCTCGCCCCGGATGCGGTCGAGAAGTACGTCGACACGCTCGCTCAGAAGGTGCCGGCCGCCGGCGGCGACGCGGCGCACGTGGCGCAGGAGGCCGGCCTCATCACCGGCTTGCGGACGGAGCTCGAGGTGGAGAAGCATCTCATCGGCGTCGTCGGCGAGGACAAGGCGAGCGGCTCCTTCCGCGCAGTCTCGGTCGCCGACTACCTGCCGTACGCCCTGGCGCAGAAGAGGCTGCACGCGGCCGGCAAGGCGCGCGTCGGCGTCATCGTCGCTTCCGGCGACATTCTCGACGGCGAGCAGCCGCCGGGGACCATCGGCGGCGACTCGACCGCGAAGCTGATCCGCCAGGCGCGCCTCGATCAGGACATCAAGGCGCTGGTGCTGCGGGTCGATAGCCCGGGCGGCAGCGTCACGGCCTCCGAGGAGATCTACCGGGAGCTGAAGGCGCTGCGCGACGCCGGCAAGCCGCTCGTCGTGTCGATGAGCGGCTACGCGGCCTCGGGCGGCTATTACATCTCGGCGCCCGCGGATGAGATCTGGGCGAGTCCCGCGACGATCACCGGGTCGATCGGCATCTTTGCGGTCATTCCGACGGTCGACAAGACGCTCGGCAAGGTCGGCGTCGGCGTCGACGGTATTGGCACCACGCCACTCTCCGGGCAGCTGCGCATCGACCGGCCGCTCGGCGCCGAGGCGCGGGCGCTGCTGCAGTCGCAGATCGAGCGCGGCTACGATGAGTTCCTGGAGCGCGTCGCGACGGGACGCAAGAAGAGCCGCGCCGACATCGACGCCATCGCCCAGGGACACGTATGGGCGGGCACCGACGCGCACCGCCTCGGGCTGGTCGACCACCTCGGCTCCTTCGACGAGGCGCTCAAGGCCGCGGCACACCGCGCCAAGCTCAGCGACTACGCCGCCGAGTTCATCGAGCCCGAGCTCACCTGGACGCAGCAGCTGGTGCTGGCGATCAAGACAGGCGTCGTGCGCGCTTTCTTCAGCGCGACTCCCGACCAGGCGGCGCTCCTGAAGCTCGCGAGCCGTCTCGACCCCGTGGCGCGCGAGGCCGCGCGCTTGAGCCGCTTCAGTGCGCCGAACCGCGTGTACGCCTACTGCTTCTGCGAAGTGCGCTAGCCGGAACCGGCCTGCTGCATAGCCGGCAAAGGCCCCTACAACGTACTCCAGTCGAGGATGACCTTCCCCGACTGACCCGATCCCATCGTCTCGAAGCCCTTCTTGAATTCCTGGATCGGGAAGTGATGGGTGATGATCGGATCGATCTTGAGGCCCGACTGCAGCATGCTCGCCATTTTGTACCAGGTCTCGAACATCTCCCGGCCGTAGATGCCCTTGAGCGTCAGGCCCTTGAAGATCACCTGATTCCAGTCGATCGCCATCTCGCCCGGCGGGATACCGAGGATCGCCACCGAGCCGCCGTGAAACATGGTGCGCAGCATCTCGCGGAACGCGGCGGCGTTGCCCGACATCTCGAGCCCCACGTCCCAGCCTCCAAATATCCCGAGTTCCTTCATGGTCTGATCGAGTGACTCGCGCTGCACGTTGATGGCGCGGGTCGCGCCCATGCGGCGCGCGAGCTCGAGCCGATAGTCGTTGACGTCGGTGACCACGATGTGCCGCGCGCCGGTGAAGCGCGCGATCGCCGTCGCCATGATGCCGATGGGGCCTGCGCCGGTGATCAGCACGTCCTCGCCCACCATGTTGAAGGTGAGCGCCGTGTGGGTCGCGTTGCCGAAGGGATCGAGGATCGAGGCGATGTCATCCCCGATCGAGTCCGGGAGCTTGAAGGCGTTGTAGGCCGGGATCGAGAGGTACTCGGCGAAGGCACCCGGACGGTTGACGCCTACGCCAACGGTGTTCTTGCACAGGTGGCGCCGGCCGGCGCGGCAGTTACGGCAGTAGCCGCAGGTGATGTGTCCCTCGCCCGAGACGCGGTCGCCGATTTTCAGTCCCTTGACCTCCGAGCCGATCTCGACGATCCGTCCGCAGTACTCATGGCCGACGGCCATCGGGACCGGGATGGTCTTCTGCGCCCACTCGTCCCACTTGTAGATGTGCATGTCGGTGCCGCAGATCGCGGTCTTGGCGATCTCGATCAGCACGTCGTTGTGCCCGATCCTGGGCTCGGGAATGTCCGCGAGCCAGATCCCGGGGGCCGCCTGCTGTTTGACCAGTGCTTTCATGGGTTGCTCTTCAATATGGCGACGGCCGGGAGTGCTTCAACCGCTGCGCCGTTCATGCGCGCAGCACACCGAGCTCGCGCCCCACCTCGCTGAAGGCCGTGAGCGCGTGCTCGAGCTGTGCTCGGGTGAGGGCGGCCGACATCTGCGTGCGGATGCGTGCCTGACCCTTCGGCACCACGGGAAAGGAGAAGCCGATCACGTACACGCCGCGCTCGAGCAGCGCGTCCGCCATGCGCGAGGCGAGCGCCGCATCGCCCAGCATCACCGGGATGATCGGATGCTCGCCGGCTTTGAGGTCGAAGCCGGCCCGCGTGAGCCCGGCACGGAAGAAACGCGCGTTCTCGAACAGCTGCTCGCGCAGCTCGCCGCCGCCCTCGAGGAGATCGAGCACCGCGAGGCTCGCGGCCGCCACCACCGGCGGGATGCTGTTGGAGAAGAGGTAGGGGCGCGAGCGCTGCCGCAGCCATTCGATCACCTCGCGGCGCGCCGCGACGAAGCCGCCGCTGCCGCCCCCCAGGGCCTTGCCGAGCGTGCTGGTGATGATGTCCACGCGGGCGGCGACCCCGCAATGCTCGGGCGTGCCGCGCCCGGTCGCGCCCATGAAGCCGGTGGCGTGCGAGTCGTCCACCATGACGAGCGCGTCGTAGCGCTCGGCAAGATCACAGATGCCGCGCAGGTTGGCGATGAAGCCGTCCATGGAGAAGACGCCGTCGGTGGCGATCAGCCGTGTGCGCGCGCCCTGCGCCTGCCTGAGGCAGCTCTCGAGCTCGGCCATGTCGTTGTTGGCGTAGCGGAAGCGCTGCGCCTTGCAGAGGCGGATGCCGTCGATGATGCTCGCGTGGTTGAGCGCGTCCGAGATGACCGCATCGCGCTCGTCCAGCAGCGTCTCGAAGAGCCCTCCGTTGGCGTCGAAGCACGAGGAGTAGAGGATCACGTCCTCGGTGCCGAGAAAGCGCGCCAGGCGCGCTTCGAGGTCCTTATGGATCTGCTGCGTGCCGCAGATGAAGCGCACCGAGGCCATGCCGTAGCCGAGGACCTCCAGCGAGCGCTGCGCTGCGGCACGCACCGCCGGGTGGTTGGCGAGACCCAGGTAATTGTTGGCGCAGAGGTTCAGCACCTCGCGGCCGCCGGCGCGTACCAGCCCGCCCTGGGGGCTCCCGAGCACGCGCTCGCTCTTGTAGAGACCCTGCTCGCGGAGCGCCGCGAGCTCACCCCGCAGCCGGTCGCTGAAGGCCTGATTCATGAGGGGAATTATACTGTAGGCCTCATGTCCGATGGCTCCGCCGGCGGCCCCGGTGCCGCGCGCATCGACCGCTGGCTGTTCGCCGTGCGGCTCTACAGGTCGCGCTCGCTCGCGGCGCAGGCCGTGGCCGGCGGCCGGGTACACCTGAACGGCGAGCGCGTTAAGTCATCCCACGAGGTACGCTGCGGTGACGTGCTGACCCTCGTGCGCGGGGCGCTGGAGTTCGAGTGCACGGTAAGCGCCTTGCCCGCGCGGCGCGGTCCTGCCGCGGCGGCGGCACTCTGTTATCAGGAGTCGGCGGCGAGCAGCGCCCGGCGCATCGAGTTTGCTGCGCGGATGAAGCTCGCCGCCGCCCTGACACCGAGGCCGCTCGAACGGCCGGGCAAGCACGAGCGGCGCCAGTTGCGCCGGTTGCGGGGTCGCATTTGAGTCCTTGGAGGTCGCCCCAAAGCATCTGGTGGTTACGGCGGCATTGCAGACTGGGGCGGCGGGTGCGGCCCGGTAGCGGGCACCCGCCGGCCCGCCGAGGTTTCCTTCCATGACGCTCAGCGTGTTTGACATCTTCAAGGTGGGCATCGGCCCGTCGAGCTCCCACACCATGGGCCCGATGCGGGCGGCGCGCGAGTTCGTGCTCGGCCTGAAGGAGGCGGGCCAGCTCGCGGCGACCCGGCAGATCGCCGTGCGCCTCTACGGATCGCTGGCGCTCACCGGCCTGGGCCACGGCACCGACCGCGCGGTGCTCGCGGGCCTCGAGGGCGCCGATCCCGAGACCGTCGACCCCGACAGCATCGAGACCACGGTGAAGCGCATCCGCGCGAGCGGGCGGATACGCCTGCTCGGCGAGCATGAGATCGCGTTCGACGAGCCGATGCAGCTGCTCTTCATGTACCACGAGCGGCTGCCGCGCCACTCCAACGGCATGCGCTTCGACGCGCTCGGCGCGGCGAACGAGGTGCTGCGCGAGGAGGACTACTATTCGATCGGCGGCGGCTTCATCGTGCGGGGCGACGAGCCCGAGGCGCGCGAGACCAGCGCACACGCGGCGCCGCCGTACCCTTTCACCTCCGGTGCGGAGCTGCTCGCGCAGTGCCGCGGGCACGGCCTCGAGATCTTCGAGCTGATGCTCGCCAACGAACGCACCTGGGCGACGGAGGCCGAGGTGCGCGCGAAGCTCCTGCACACCTGGGAGGTCATGCAGGCCTGCGTCGAGCGCGGCTTCCGCCAGAGCGGGGTACTGCCCGGCGTGCTCAAGGTGCCGCGCCGCGCGCCGCGGCTCTACCGGCAGCTGACCGAGAGCCGCGGCGCCGGTCCGCTCGAGGCCATGGACTGGGTCAACGCCTTCGCGCTCGCGGTAAATGAGGAGAACGCCGCCGGCGGGCGCGTCGTGACCGCACCCACCAACGGCGCGGCGGGCATCGTGCCCGCGGTGCTGCACTACTACCGGCGTTTCGAGGCCGGCGCGAACGCGGAGGGCGTGCTGCGCTTCCTGCTCGTGGCCGCCGCGATGGGCATGCTCTACAAGCGCAACGCCTCGATCTCGGGCGCCGAGATGGGCTGCCAGGGCGAGGTCGGGGTCGCCTGCTCGATGGCCGCGGCGGGACTCGTGGCCGCGCTCCATGGCACCAACGAGCAGGTCGAGAACGCCGCCGAGATCGGCATGGAGCACAACCTGGGCCTCACCTGCGACCCGGTCGCGGGGCTGGTGCAGATCCCCTGCATCGAGCGCAACGCCATGGGCTCGGTCAAGGCGATCAACGCCGCGCGCCTCGCGATGCGCGGCGACGGTACCCACAAGGTGTCGCTCGATCAGGTGATCGCCACCATGCGCCAGACCGGCGCCGATATGTCCACCATCTACAAGGAGACCTCGCAGGGCGGGCTCGCGGTCAACGTTCCGGAGTGCTGAAGGGCCCTGACCGGCCTGCCGAAAAGCCCGCAGGCGCTTTCAGCCGATCAACCCCCACAAACGTGACGCCGGTGCCTGGTGGTGCACCTGCTTGACGTGCTCCGGGCCGATCGCGCGCCAGTCTTCCGCCTCGAACACGATCGAGCAGAGCGCGGCGGTGGTGAGCGTGCTGATGCCGCCCTGCGGCACCAGCATGTGGATCAGATCGGAGGCGCCGGGGTTGTGCGCGATCACCATGAGGTGCGCGATGCGCGGGCCGGTGTCGCGGATGATGCGCAGCAAGTCGGCGGCGCCGGCAAGGTAGAGCGCCTCCTCGCGCTGCACGTGCCGCACGGACAGCGACAGCTCGCGCGCCACAATGTCGGCGGTCTGCTCGGCGCGCCGCGCGGTGCTGGCGAGCAGCCGGTCGGGAACCAGCTCGAGCTCGAGCAGCCGCCTGGCCATCGCCTCCGCGCTCGCCAGGCCGCGGCGGTTGAGCGGGCGCGCGAAGTCGTCGGTGCCGTGGTCCTTCCAGCGGGCATCCGCGTGACGCATGATCGTCAGACGCTTCACGCCCAGCTCCTCAAGGGGGCTGCTCCACCAGGATCCGGCCGCCGTGCTCGCGCGCGGCGTAGGTGCGCAGCGGCTCGTAGGCCGGCGGCGTGAGGGCTTCCCCGGTACGCAGATCGAACCGCGCACCGTGCCGCGGACAGATCAGCTCGCAAGACTCCACCTGGGCACCTGCAAAGGACTGGCCGTCGTGAGTGCAACGGTCTTCTACTGCGTACAGGTCGCTGCCGCAGCGTACGACAACCACCGGCACCCCGTCGACCTCGCCCGACAGCGGCACGCCGTCGCCGAGCGCGCTCGCGGGTCCGATGTCGACCCACTCGCTCAAAACATGCCCGTCTGCAGTCGGGCCGCTTCCGACATCATCGACTGGTTCCACGGCGGATCGAAGGTGAGGCTGACACGCGCTTCGCGCACCGTCGGGATGCGCTCGAGCTTGTCGCGCACGTCGTCCACCAGGATGTCCCCCATGCCGCAGCCGGGCGCGGTCAGCGTAATCTCAGCCTCCACCGTGCGGGTGCCGTCGTCGTTCTCCTGCACGTCGCATTCATACACGAGTCCGAGATCCACGATGTTGATCGGGATCTCAGGGTCGTAACAGCTGCGCATCTGATCCCAGGCGAGCTTGCGCACGTCGTCGACGGTCGCGTTCGGCGGCAGCTCCGGCGGCCTCACCGCCTCCTGGCCGATCGCATCGGCGTCCTCGCCGGCGATGCGAAACAGGTTCCCCTCGAGGTACACGGTGAAGCTGCCGCCGAGCGCCTGCGTGATGTACCCGGCCTGTCCGGGCTTGAGCCGGACCTCCTGTCCGGCGGGGACCACCACCGCGCGCACCTCGCGGCTCACGACGAAGGGCTCGTTCTCGTGCCGGCGCATCGGCTACTCCGTCGACACCGTGGCCGCGCCGCGCTCGAGCGCCGCATTGAGCGTGTGCCAGCTCAAGGTGGCGCACTTGACCCGCGCCGGGAATTCGCGCACCCCGGAGAGCGCGGCGAGCTTGCCGAGCTGCGCATCGGGCTCGGCATCGGCATGGGTGAGGAGCGTATGCACCCGGTCGAAGAGCCTGGCCACTGCCGCGCGGTCCTTGCCCTTGACTGCCTCGGTCATGAGCGAGGCCGAGGCGGTCGAGATCGCGCAGCCGCTGCCGACGAAGCGCACGTCCTCGACGCGCTCGCCGTTCAGGCGCACGTAGACGGTGAGCCGGTCGCCGCACAGCGGGTTGTGCCCCTCGGCGTGCTGCACCTCGGCGCCGTCCGCCTCGATGGGCCCGAAGTTACGCGGCTGGCGGTTGTGATCGAGGATCACGTCGCGGTAAAGATCCTTCAGGTCCATCAGCCGAATACCTCGCGCGCCTTGCCGACGGCCGCAATGAAGCGCGCCACGTCCTCCTCGGTGTTGTAGCAGCCGAACGAGGCGCGCGCGGTGGCCGGGATGCCGAAGAAGGTCATGACGGGCATCGCGCAGTGATGCCCGGTACGCACTGCGACGCCTTCGGCATCGAGGATGGTGCCGAGATCGTGGGCATGGACCCCCGCGAGCGTGAACGACAGCACGGAGGCCTTGTGGGCGGCGGTGCCGACCAGCGTGACGCCCGGCACGCGCGCGAGCGCCGCCGTGGCGAGCGCGAGCAGCCGTGACTCATGTGCGGCGACCGCTTCGATGCCGAGGCTCTCGAGGTAATCCATGGCGGCCGCGAGCCCCACCGCGCCGGAAATGTTGGGGGTGCCGGCTTCGAAGCGCCACGGCAGGTCGTTCCAGGTGCTCTGCTCGAAGGAGACCGTGCGGATCATGTCGCCGCCGCCCTGCCACGGCGGCATGCTGCCGAGCAGCTCTTCGCGTGCGTAGAGCACGCCAATGCCGGTGGGCGCGTACATCTTGTGCCCCGAGAAGGCGTAGAAGTCCGCGCCGAGCGCGCGCGCATCGACGCGCGCGTGCGGCACCGCCTGGGCGCCGTCGATCAGCACCACCGCGCCGCGCGCGTGCGCGTCCGCGACGATGCGCGCTACCGGCAGCACGGTGCCGAGCGCGTTCGAGACCTGCGCCACGGCCACCAGGCGCGTGCGCGCGCCGAGCAGCCGCTCGAACTCCTCGTAGACGAGCTCGCCGCGGCGGTTGATCGGCGCGACCTTCAGCGTGCAGCCGCTCTGCTGGCACACCATCTGCCAGGGCACGATGTTGGCGTGATGCTCGAGCGCGCTGATCAGGATCTCGTCGCCGGGACCGAAGCGCGGGCGCGCGTAGGCCTGCGCCACCAGGTTGATCGCCTCGGTGGTGCCGCGCACGAATACGATCTCGCGCGTCGAGCGGGCGTTGATGAAACGGCGCACGCGCTCGCGGGCGCCTTCGAAGGCGGCGGTCGCCGCCTGGCTGAGCGCGTGCACGCCGCGATGCACGTTGGCGTGCGACTGGCGCGCGTAATCCTCGACCGCGCGCAGCACCGGCAGCGGCTGCTGCGAGGAGGCGGCGCTGTCGAGGTAGACGAGTGGATGGCCGTTGACGTGCGTCGCGAGGATGGGGAAGTCACGCCGCACGCGCGCCGCATCGTAGGGCGCGCCGATACTCGATAAGTTGGCTGCCATCAGAAGAGCTCCCGCAGTGCCGCCCCGTCCCGCATCTGACCCGCCAGGCGCGTCTCGATCTGACGCCGCAGCTCCGGCGGGCCGATCTTCGCGATCACGTCGCCGAGGAACGCCCACTTGAGCGCCCGCTGCGCGCTCTCGCGGTCGAGTCCGCGGGACAGCAGGTAGAACAGCATGTTGTCGTCGAGCTTGCCGGCGGTGGCGCCGTGGCTCGCGCTCACCTCATCGGTGTAGATCTCGAGCTGCGGCCGCACGTCGATCTCGGCTTCGGGGCCTGCGAGCAGGCCGCGCAGCGACTGGCGCGACTCGCTGCCGGCCGCCTGGCGGCCGACCATGATCTTGCCGTTGAAGGCGACGCGCGCGCGTCCGGCGGCGATGCCGCGGAAGGTCTGCTCGGTGTGCGCGTGCGGCGCGAGGTGCTCGACCAGCGCGTAGGTGTCCTGTACCTGCTTATCGTCGCCGAGGCTCGCCACCGCCAGCGAGAGGTCCGCGCGCTCGCCCGCGAGCTGCAGGCGCAGCGTGGAGCGCGCCGCCTGCGCGCCGCTGCCGAATGCCTGCAGCCGGTAGCTGGCTTTTGCGGCCAGCGTCGCGCTCAGCGTGTCGAAGAGGATGGCGCGCGAGCCGAGCTCCTGCAGCCGGTAGTGCTCGAGCGCGGCGCCGGGCGCGAGCTCGGCCGCGACCGCGCTCGTTACGAAGCTCGCGCCGCTGCCGGCGCTCAAGTGGCGCTCGACGACGGTCGCCCGGGCGTCGCTGGCGACACTCAGCTCGATGCGCGGGTAGGAGACACCGCTCTCGCTCGCGGCGCTCGCGACGAACAGCAGCTCGAGGCGCGCGGGCTCATCGCCCGCGGCTACCGCGATGGCGGCTCCGTCGGTGGCGAAGGCCGCGTTGAGGAGCGCGAAGCGCTCGTCGCCGCCCGCCCCCGCCGGCACGCCCGGGACCGCACTCTCGGTGAGCGCGAGCGGCGTGATCCGCGCTGCGCTCGCTTCGATCGGGTCCGACGGCGCCGGGGCGAAGTTACCGTCGATGAAGACATAGCGCGCGAACCCGGGGAGGCGCGGCGGCAGCCCGGCGGGTCCGTTCGCGGCTGCGGCCGTTTGGTTGAGCAGCGCCGGCGTAAAGTTCTGCCGCTCGAGCGTGCGCAGGTTTGCGTACTTCCAGTTGTCATCGCGCGTCCCCGGCAGGCCCACGGCGGCGAGCGCCTCCATGGCGGCGCGACGGCGTGCGCCGCCGGCGAGCTGCGGCGGGAGCGCGCGCAGCGTATGTGCGTGCTGCTCGGCGATGCGGACGGCGAGGGGGTTGCTCATCGGTGTCTCAGGCGGCCGCGCCGCTTACGAAGTCGTAGCCGCGGCGCTCGAGCTCGAGGGCGAGACCGCGGTCGCCACTGCGGGCGATGCGCCCGCGCACCAGCACGTGCACCACGTCCGGCACCACGTACTCAAGCAGCCGCTGGTAGTGCGTCACCACCACGCAGGAGCGGTCAGGAGAGCGCAGCGAGTTCACGCCCGCGGCGACTACCTTGAGGGCATCGATGTCGAGGCCAGAGTCGGTCTCATCGAGCACCGCGAGCGTCGGCTCGAGCACCAGCATCTGCAGGATCTCGTTGCGTTTCTTCTCACCGCCCGAGAAGCCCTCGTTGACACCGCGCGACAGGAAGCCGTCCTCCATGTGCATCAGCTGCATCTTGCCGCGCACCAGACTCAGGAACTCGAAGGCGTCGACCTCGGGGAGTCCGCGCTGCTTGCGCTGCGCGTTGAGGGCCGCCTTGAGGAGATAGACGTTGTTGACGCCCGGAATCTCCACCGGGTACTGGAAACCGAGGAACAC
>JASHVF010000108.1 GCA_030039615.1 Gammaproteobacteria bacterium
AAGGATTCGGAGACGACGTGCCAACTCTGCGCATTCATCAGACACTCCTGCACTTGAGCCACAGAAGATCCGGCGAATGCTGCCCATGGGAAAGGGATCGCGGCTGCGCGAAGCGAGAACTTTCCTACGCCAGCATTAACTGGATCAGGTTCGGAGGGTCGCCATGCTGCGCCTCCTCGAGCGCCGATGGCCTCTCAGCCCCCTGCCGGGGCTCCCCTAGCTTCACGGTGGAAAGTAGTACGAGTGGCCGCCGCCGGTCAATGGCTCACCGTGCAGCGAGCTTTGCGCTCGCTGCGTGACGCTGCATCGCGATGGTCGGCGCCGCTCGTGACCCTTCAGGCCCCGAGCCACGCTGCGCAGCCGCGCCGGCACGCGGCTGCGCCAGCGTCCCGCTCAGCTCGGGCGTCCGCTCCCGTGGCTCGCCTGGCCGCCTTTGCGGCCGGCCTGCGCGGCGAGCTCCGGATGTTGCGAGAAGCTGCGCTTCTCATCCGGCACGCTCTGGCCGCCCTTGCGACCCGCCACCGCCGCGAGTGCGCGATTCTGCGAGAAGCTGCGCTTGGCACCGGGCACGCTCTGCCCGCCCTTGCGTCCCGCCTCGGCCGCCAGGCGCCGATTCTGCGAGAAGCTGCGCTTTTCGTCCGGCACGGCCTTGCCACCCATGCTGGCAATCTGCCGCTGTCGCTCCGCGTTCATCGAGGCGAAACCCCGATGCGACGTGCGTCCTTCCGTAACGTGAGCCATTGCCGCTCTCCTTCCGGCCCTCGGCCGGCGCAAGCATAGAGACCCGTCTCCCTTCGCGTCCGAGGATACGCCCTAGCCCGAGCCAGCACTACCGCCCGGAACTCCCCCGTTCGGGGCAGGCCGCGACTTATATTTCCTTCATGGAGTTACGCGGTCGATGGTGAGCGTCGCGAGCCCGTCTTTGCCGACCTGATAGCTGATTTCGCCGAAGGGATCGCCGCTCGCCCCCACCGGCGTGCCCGAGCGGGCAATACGCGCAACCACCGCCACCCGATCGCCGCTGGCGAAGCTGCGCCCCGCGATCATCGCATCCTTCGATGTCAGCTCCACCGTCTGTGGGAATTCGCTCGTCAGGCGCCGCGCGGCGAGCGGCGGACCCGGACGTGCGGGATCGCGTACGAACACAAAGAGCGGAAAGGATCCGGCGGACTGCGCCAGCGCCGGCGCGAGCGTGATCCTCACGCGCACCGAGCCGCCGGCATCGCCCGCGACCGCGGCAGGCGCTGCGGCGGGCGCCGCGGCCGGCGCCTGCGCGGGCGCTGCGGCGGCGGCCACGGCCGCGCCGGCCGGACCCTTGAGCCGTTGATCGATGGCGCTGATCTGCTGCTCGATGAACGTGCGCACCTGTTCCGGGGGATTGAGGGCAAGGAGAGCTGCGAAGCGCTGTCGCGCGAGCGGCAGATCGCCGCGGCGTGTCGCGATCACCGCGCCGTAGAAGAGGGCCTTGCCGGAGTTCGGGTCGAGCACGAGCGCCCGCTCGATGAGCTGGGCCGCACGGCCGTCGAGCTCCGACTGATCGCCCATGGCGAGCGCCTCGGCCTCGCCGGTGAGCGCCTCGGCACTCTTGTCGCCGCTCATGGTGGCGGCGTGCTCGTAGGCGTGCGCCGCCAGCGCATACTCCTGCAGCACGGCATAGGAGCGCCCGAGCATCAGCCAGTCCTCGAGCTTTCCCGGCTCGCGCTCGAGCCTGCGTGCCAGAGCCGCCACCATGCTCTGGGGCGAGTCGGCGGACACCGCCGCCGCCGGCGCCGCCGGGCGCCACGACCAGTTGCTCCAGGTCACATAGAGGACGGCCGATCCCACCACGATGACTCCCGCGGCCGCGAGCGCCGTCCAGGTCGCCGGCGAGGTGGCGGACGCGCCAGCCCGCACCAGCGGGACCGTGACGGCAGCGACAGCGACCAGAGCCAGCGCCGCGCAGAGCAGTACGAAGGTGAGCATCAACCGGGGCCGTCGTCCGGCAGCGGCTCGGCGTCTGCGCTCACGAGCCGGGCGCGCTTGCGCACTACGCGCCACGCCACCAGTGCGCCGATCACGAGCAGCACCTCCGGCGCCGCCCACAGCCAGGCGTTCTTCAGCACGAAGCGCGGACGGAAGAGCACGAAGTCCCCGTAGCGCGCCAGCATGAAGTTGCGGACGTCGTCGTCGGACTTGCCCGCGAGCAGCATCTCGCGCACCTCGCGCCGCAGGTCCGCTGCTACCCCCGCCGGGGAGTCGGCCAGCGCCTCATCCTGACACTGCACGCAGCGCAGCTCGTGCGTGAGGCCCTGGTAGCGCGCCTGCAGCTCGGGGGTCGGCATCTGTGTAGTGTCGATGGCCTGGACGGTGCCCGTGCCCGCAAGAGCCAGACCGGCGGCCGCAATGCAGATGGCGCTGGCGCGCCTCATGAGCCTGCTGCCTGCGCCAGCCGCGGGAGAATCTGCTTCTGCCATATGTCGGGCGTGAGCTCGCCCATGCACTTGTACACGACGATGCCCTGAGGGTTGACCAGGAAGCTCTCCGGCGCCGCGTATACGCCCCAGTCGATGGCGGTGCGGCCGTCGCGATCCGCCGCGACGGATTCGTACGGGTCGCCGAGCTGCTGCAGGTAGCCGAGCGCCTCCTGGTCGTCGTCCCTCCAGTCGAGCCCGATGAGCCGCACGCGGCCGGAGCGCTGCACGTCGAGGAGCATCTGGTGCTCGTCGCGGCACGTGCCGCACCAGCTGCCCCACACGTTCAGCAGGTACCAGCGCCCGCGCAACGCGGCGGAGCTCACGGTGTGCGTACGGTCCTGGAGGCTCGGGAGCGAGAACTGCGGCGCCGGCTTGCCGATCAGCGGCGAGGCGATGATGCCCTTCTCGGGCGAGTGCTTGATACCGATCGCGAGCACCACCGCGAGCAGGATGAACGCCAGCATCGGAATGAGGAAGCGATTGATCATGCGTGCTCCGGCGCCGCCTGCGCCGCTACGGCGTCCGTCGCCCGCGCCAGGCGGTAGCGGCGGTCGGAGATCGCGAGCGCCCCACCGAGTGCCATGATGGCCGCGGCGATCCAGATGAAACTCACGAGCGGACGGATCTGGATGCGCACGCTCCAGCGGCCGGCCCCGAGGTCCTCGCCGAGCGCGACCAGGATATTGTTGCCGCGGCTGTAGTGGATCGAGGTCTCGGTGGTCACCTGGTGCTGCACCGAATACTGGCGCTTCTGCGGCTCGAGCACGGCGA
>JASHVF010000007.1 GCA_030039615.1 Gammaproteobacteria bacterium
ATGCGCGCCGACGACGCCGGGGGCGCCGAAGGCACCGGGCCGCGGCGTGGCGGCGATCGCGGGGCGACCGCCGTTATTGTGCGCCATCAGCGCCGGGTTCGCGGCCGCCTGCCGCACGTGCTGCTGCTGGATGGCGGTCGGTGCCTGGTGCGGCTCGCGGGAGTACGCGCGTTCCTGCGCGGTCGGCGCGGCGACGATGCCGCCGGCGCCACCGTTGTAGCTCACGCGGTTGACCGTCACGTTGTTGACGACGGTCTCGTTGTACGTGTTGTGAATGACGGTGACGTTCACGTTGGTGACGGCCTGGTTGTAGGCGAACGCGCCGCCGACCCAGCGGCCGCCGGCGAAGCCGACACCGCCGTAGCCGAAGCCGTAGTTGACCCCACCGTAGAAGCCGACGTGCGGGCCCCAGTAGCCCGCGTGGAACGCATACACGCCGCCGACGAATCCCCAGTACCCCGGAGTCCACAGCAAGCCCGCCTGCGGCGGCGTCACCCAGGTGCCGGGCACCCAGTAGTAGCCGGCCGGCGCCCACGCCCAGTAGCCGGGAGTCCAGAGATAACCCGGCCCGGGCACCGGCGGCTGCTCGTACACGGGCAGCGGAGGCGGAGCCTCGTACGCCTGCTGGTCGGCCTCGGCAGCCGGCGCGGCTTCGGCGGCGGGCGGCGGCGGCGGAGGCGGTGCGACGTATACCGGGGCCGGCGGCGGCACGGCGACGCCGGCGCGCACCACGCAGCCGGTGAGTTGTGTTGCGGTGGCGCACACGAGCGCCAGGCCGGCGAGGGGGGCAAACTTGACCTGCAGACGCTGCGAAGTTTTCAACATAACCCCAGCCCTGATGTTGGAGGTGACGCAGCCTACGCAGCGGCGCAGGCCTTACGGAACACACAACGTCACAGTTTGAAACGGGCTGACCGCGTGAACGGAATGTAATGCGCTCCGCAGCCGCGATCGGCTGTCGCGCCTCGGCGACAAAGCCGCGCCTGCCTACGCCAGGCGGAACCTGAGTGTGCCGAGCTTCTCGATGGTGCTCACGACCTCATCGCCCGCCTTGAGCCACACCTGCTGCTCCCTGGGCATGCCGAGAATCACGCCCTCGGGCGTACCGGACCAGATGATGTCGGCGGGTTCCAGCGTCCACATCCTGCTGATGTAGGCGATCAGCTTCTGCGGATTGAAGATCATGTTGCTGGTGTTGGAGGACTGGCGCCGCTCGCCGTTCACGTAGGTCTCGAGCTTGAGGTTGTTGGGGTCGCCGACCCGATCCGCGGAGACGAAGTAGGGCCCGATGGGTCCGAAGTTGTCGAGCGTCTTGCCGATCATCCACTGCACGCTCGGCGTCTCGAGCTGCAGGTCGCGCGCCGAGAAATCCTGCGCGGTGCAGTAGCCCGCCACGTAGTCGAGCGCTTCGGCCTCGGACACGTTGCGCGCGCTCCTTCCCATGACGATCAGCAGCTCGGTCTCGTAGTCGAACTTGTAGGACACCTCGCGCGGCGGCAGGGTGATGGTGCAGTTATGGGCGGCGAGCGCGTTGTTGTACTTGTTGAAGAGGATCGGCACGCTCGGGAGCTTGAGGTTGGTCTCCGCGGCATGCGCCCGGTAGTTGAGCCCGATGCAGACGATCTTGCCGGGACTCACGAACAGCCGGCCGTAGGTGATCGAGGACTCCCTGACGATGGCGGGCGCAGCCCGCGGCGAGCTCTGCGCGGCGGCGATCAGCTGGTTGAGTCCGCCGGCGTTGCCTTCGCGCAGCAGCTCCTCGAGCGTGAGCGGCGCGGTCATCGCGAGCAGCTGCGCGGCGCGGCGCACGTCGAGCACGGAGTCCTCGCCGAGCTTGGCGCCGAGCGTTTCCGTGCCGTCGGCGTTGCGCATCGCGAGCAGCGTCACGCCGCTCGGCATCTCGTGCCGGCCCTGGTACTTTTTTGCCATGGCGGTCTTATCGCTCGCGGCGGAGCCAGCGGAGGCTCCGGCGACACCGACCGTGACGGCGCCACCTTTGAGAAACTCTCGCCTCGAGGTCATGCATGCTACTCCCACTCGATGGTCGCGGGCGGCTTGCCGGAGATGTCGTACACCACGCGCGAGATGCCCGGCACCTCGTTGACGATGCGCCGCGAGACCTGGTCGAGGAAATCGTACGGCAGCCGCGCCCACTGCGCCGTCATGAAATCCACCGTCTCGACCGCGCGCAGCGCGATCACGAAGTCGTAGCGGCGGCCATCACCCATCACGCCTACCGAGCGCACCGGCAGAAACACCGCGAACGCCTGGCTGACGCGGTCGTAGAGCTCGTGGCGGCGCAGCTCCTCGATGTAGATGGCGTCCGCGCGCCGCAGCAGCTCCGTGTATTCCTTGCGCACCTCGCCGAGGATGCGCACGCCGAGCCCCGGGCCGGGGAACGGATGGCGGTACACCATCTCGCGTGGCAGACCGAGCTCGAGTCCGACACCGCGCACCTCGTCCTTGAAGAGCTCGCGCAGCGGCTCGAGCAGCTTCAGCTTCATCCGCTCCGGCAGCCCGCCGACGTTGTGGTGCGACTTGATGACGTGCGCCTTGCCGGTGCGGGCGCCGGCGGACTCGATCACGTCGGGATAAATGGTGCCCTGGGCGAGGAACTCGACGCCCTCGAGTCGGTGCGCCTGCTCGTCGAACACCTCGACGAAAGTGCGGCCGATGATCTTGCGCTTCTGCTCCGGGTCAGTGACGCCCGCGAGCGCCGTGAGGAACCGCTCGGCGGCGTCGACGCGGATCACGCGCACGCCGAGATGCTCGGCGAAGGTGCGCATCACCTGCTCGGCCTCGCCGCGGCGCAGCAACCCGTGGTCGACGAACACGCACACCAGCTGATCGGCGATGGCGCGGTGCAGAAGCGCGGCTACCACCGAGGAGTCGACCCCGCCCGAGAGTCCGAGCAGCACCTTGCCCGCGCCGACGGTGGCACGCACGTGCGCGATCGCGTCGGTGATGATGTTGCTCGCGCTCCACAGCGCATCGCTCGCGGCGATCTCGCGCACGAAGCGCTCCAGCAGTCGCGCGCCCTGCCGGGTATGCGTCACCTCGGGATGGAACTGCACGCCGTAGAAGCGCCGCCGTTCGTCGCTCATGGCCGCGTACGGGATGGTGCTGGTCGTTGCACAGGCGCTGAAGCCGGGCGGCAACGCGTCGACGCGGTCGCCGTGGCTCATCCAGACGTCGAGCTGGGCGCGGCCTGAGCTGTCGCGCCGGTCCGCGAGCTGATCGAGCAGGCGCGAGGGGCCGGTGACCGTGACCTCGGCATAGCCGAATTCACGCTCGCTCGAAGGCGCGACGCGGCCGCCGAGCTGCTGCGCCATGGTCTGCATGCCGTAGCAGATGCCGAGCACCGGGACGCCGAGCTCGAACACCGCGGCGGGCGCACGCGGCGGGTTGCGGTCCGTCACCGACTCCGGTCCCCCCGAGAGGATCACGCCGCGCGGCGCAAAGGCGCGCACCTGCGTGTCGCTCATGTCGTAAGGGTGGATCTCGCAGTACACACCGAGCTCGCGTACGCGCCGCGCGATGAGCTGGGTGTACTGCGCACCGAAGTCGAGGATCAGGATGCGGTGCGCGTGAATGTCGGGCTGCGGCGCGGGTGC
>JASHVF010000008.1 GCA_030039615.1 Gammaproteobacteria bacterium
CGTCGGCATGGACGTCGTGGCGCGCAGCGTCTACGCCCTCGGCGGCAAGATCGGTGTCAGCACGCATCCGGGCAAGTACACGCGCTTCAAGATCTCGCTGCCGGCCGGCCAGGCCGCGGGCAACAGCGCGGTTGCCTGAAGGACGCCCGATGAACGTAAGACGGCCCATGAAGCTCATGATCGTCGATGATTCGAACATCATGCGCCGTCGCATCGAGCGCTCGCAGCAGTTCGAGGAGCTGCAGCTGGTCGGCACCGCCGGCAACGGCGTCGAGGCCATCGAGCTGTTCAAGCGTACCGACCCCGACGTCGTGACCATGGATCTCACCATGCCGCGCATGGACGGCATCGAGTGCATCGGGCAGCTGGTGGCACTCAAGCCCGAAGTGCGCATCCTGGTGATCTCGGCGCTCGCCGACAAGGCGACCGCCGTCGAGGCGATGGAGAAAGGCGCGAATGGCTTTCTCAACAAGCCGTTCACCGACCGGCAGCTGAACGAAGCATTTGCGGAGCTGATGCGCTGATGTTGCACGAACAGGAGCTCAAGACCTTCGTCGATGGCACGACGAATTTCTTCGAGGTGGCGGCCCAGCAGCCGGCCTCCATCGGCTCCCCTTATCTGCTCGAAGGCACGCCGGCGGTGCACGAATATACCGGGGTCATCAACATCTCCGGCAAGCGCGAGGGCGTCGTGTTCTTCACCGCGCCCAAGGCCATGCTGACGGTACTGCTGATGAAGATGCAGGAGAACGACTTCAGCCACGAGACCATGCGCGATCTCGTCGGCGAGGTCGCCAACACCATCTCCGGCAACGCGCGCCGCGACTTCGGGCGCGAGTTCGTGATCTCGGTGCCCTCGGTGCTCTCGGGCGAGAAGCCGGAGCTGCCGCACAAGCCGGGGCTGCGCTCGTTCATCATCCCGATCAACTGGCGCAGCCACTCGGCCAAGCTGGTCGTCTCCCTCACCTGAGCGGGATGGCTGCCCGGCAGCCTGACCGGCGTGGCGGGTCCGGGTTCTCTCAGTCCGTGTCGTCGTCGGCGCGCAGCCGGTAGCCGACCCCGGTCTCCGTGATCAGGTAGCGCGGCTGGCGCGCGTCGGGCTCGAGCTTGGCGCGCAGGTTCTTGATGCATACCCGCAGGCTGCGCGAATCGTCCTCGCGCCCCGGGCCCCATACCTCGCGGATCAGCTGACGCTGCATGACGATCGAGCCGAGCTGCTGCGCCAGGCAGCCGAGCACGCGGTACTCGAGCGGCGTCAGGTGGATCTCGCCGGCGGCGCCGTGCGCCTCGCGCCGCGCGAGGTCGACCTCGACCGGCCCGAACCTGAGCGCCGCAGAGGGCGCGGCATGCGTCACGCGTCGCAGCGCCGCGCGCAGCCGCGCCAGCAGCTCCGGGGCGCTGAAGGGTTTTACGATGTAGTCATCGGCGCCGGCATCGAGCGCCGCCACCTTCTGTTCCTCCATGGTACGCGCCGACAGCACTACGATCGGCACCGTCGACCAGGCGCGCACGCGGCGGATCACCTTGAGCCCGTCGCCGTCGGGGAGACCGAGGTCGACCAGCAGCAGGTCCGGCTTGTGGCTGCGCGCCTCGATCTCGGCGCGCAGCGCCGTGCCGGCTTCGATGCAGCGATAGCCCTCCGCGGTAAGCAGCACGCGCAGCACCGCGCGGATGCCCGGCTCGTCCTCGATCACCAGCACCTGGTGCATCGCCTCGGTCATTGGGGTTCGCTCGTCGGCAGCGTGAACACGAAGCGCGCGCCGCCTCCCTCGCGGCGCTGCGCCTCGATCTCGCCGCCGTGCGCGCGCACGATCGCCTGGGCGATCGCCAGCCCCAGTCCGACGCCGACCACGGCTCCCTCGTCGCTGCCGCGCTGAAACTTGTCGAACAGACGCGCCGGGTCGCCGGCCGGCAGCCCGGGACCGTCATCCTCGACCGACACCTGCACGAAGTCCCCGGCGGGCACCGCCGACACCGAAACGTGGGTGCCGGGCGGGGTGTATTTGGCAACGTTGTCGAAGAGATTGCCGAACAGCTGCACGACCAGCGTGCCGTCGACCCACACGGGCGGCAGGTCGGGCGGCAGGCGCGTCTCGATGTTGTGGGCCGCGAGGCGCTCGTGGTAGTGCGACAGCGCGCTGCCCACCAGGTCATCGAGCGTCTGCCAGTCGCGCCGCAGCGCCACCTGGCCCGACTCGAGCCGCACCAGGTCGAGGACGTTCGAGACGAGCTCCGACATCTCGTGCGCCGTGGTCTCGATGGAGCGCGCCAGCTCAGTGCGGGTGGCGTCGTCGAGCGTCGCGCCATGCTGCGCGAGCGTGCTGCCCGCCCCCGCCATCACCGCGAGCGGCGTGCGCAGGTCATGGGATATCGATGCCAGCAGCGTGTTGCGCAGCGTCTCGCGCTCGGCCGCGAGGCTCGACTGCTCCGCGACCTCGGTGAGGTGGGCGCGCTCGAGGGCGAGCGCGATCTGCCCGGCGAAGGTCTCGAGCAGGTGGCTCTGCTCGGGCAGCAGCACGCGCCGCGCGTTCTCCGTGAGCAGCGCCAGCACCCCGACGGTGCGCTGCTCGTCGCCGAGCGGCACGTACAGGCCGCGCGCCGCCGGCAGCGTGTCGGAGCCGAGCCCGGCGCGCCGGCCGTGATCGGCAACCCACTGCGCCACCGCGAGATCGGCGCCGCGGAAGGAGACCTCGAGCGGCGGCTCGGCGGGATAGTGCAGCTTGCCGGCCAGATCCGGCAGCAGCACCGTTGCCCGGCACTGAAACACCTCGGCGACGTGCCGCACCGCCACCCGGGTCATGTTGTTGATGCCGCGCGTGACCGACAGCTCGCGGCTCATGGCATACAGCAGCGCCGTGCGCCGCTCGCGCGCGCCTGCGACGCGCGTCTGCTGGCGCACGCTCGCGGTCAGCGTCGCGATCACCAGGGCGATGGTCACCATGGCGGCGAAGGTCACCAGGTACTGCGCATCCGAGACCGCGAAGGAGAAACGCGGCGGCACGAAGAAAAAATCGTAGGCCGCGACGCTGAGCAGCGCCGCCAGCGCCGACGGGCCGCGCCCGAGCTTCAGGCCCGCCACCGTCACGCCGAGCAGGTAGATCATCACGAGGTTGGACAGCTCGAAGTGCGGATACGTGGCCCACGCCATCAGCGTGCACGCCGCGGTGAGCACGACTGCCCAGACATAGCGGTTCCAGCGTATCGCCGCGGGCGCCGGCGCCGGTCCGGGACTGGCGCGCGCCGCGGACGGCGCCCGTCCGGCGGCGGCGATCAGCACGAGGTCGAAGTCGCGCGCCCGGCGCGCCAGCTCGGTGGCGGTCGAGGGACGCAGCCAGGCCCGCCAGCCGCGCCGCTTGGGCGTGCCGACGATCACGCGCGTGGCGTGGCGCGTCTGGGCGTATTCGAGCAGCGCATCCGCGGCCGACGGGCCACCGAGGGTCACGGACTCGGCGCCGAGGGACTCGGCGAGTCGCAGCACGTCGATGCGGCGGTTGCGCTGCGCGTCCGACAGGCGCAGGAGCGAGGGCGTCTCGACGTACACCACCGTCCACTCGGCATCGAGCGCATCCGCCATGCGCTTGCCGGCGCGCACCAGCTGCTCGGCCTGCTCGTCGGGACCGACGGCGACCAGCACCCGATCGCGGGCCGCGCGCGCCTGGGTGCGGTCGACCGGCAGCTCGCGCGAGGCCGCCTCGACGCGGTCGGCCACGCGGCGCAACGCGATCTCGCGCAGCGCCATCAGGTTCTGCTTGCGGAAGAAACGCTCGACGGCCGTCCCGGCCTGGCTGCCGACGTACACCTTGCCGGAACGCAAGCGCGCGATCAGGTCATCGGGCGGCAGGTCGATGAGCTCGATGTCGTCGGCCTCGTCGAACACGTGGTCGGGGAGCGTCTCGCGCTGGCGCACGCCGGTGGTCTGGAAGACCAGATCGTTGAGGCTCTCGAGATGCTGGACGTTGACGGTGGTCCAGACGCTGATCCCCGCCGCCAGCAGCTCCTCGATGTCCTGCCAGCGCTTGGGATGGCGGGGCGCAGGCTCGCCACCCACGATGTTGGAATGCGCCAGCTCGTCGACCAGCAGGATCGCCGGATGGCGGGCGAGTGCGGCATCGAGGTCGAATTCCTGGCGGACGATGCCGTGATAGCTCACCGGCAGCGTCGGCAGGTGCGGCAGCCCTTCGAGCAGCCGCTCGGTCTCGATGCGCCCATGCGGCTCGACATAGCCGACGACGACATCCGTGCCCGATGCACGCATGTTGCGAGCCGCTTCCAGCATCGCGTAGGTCTTGCCGACGCCGGCCGAGGCGCCGAAGAAGATCCGCAGCCGGCCGCGCTTCTCGCGCTCCTCCTCGGCCTTGACTCGCTCGAGCAGCCGGTCGGGGTCAGGCCGGGCTTCGGCCATTTCGGGTCATTTCAGCGCATCGAGTGCCAGATTGAGCTCCAGGACGTTGACGCGCGGCTCACCGAGAACTCCCCACAACCTACCCTCGGCATGCGCGGCAATCAATGCCTGCACCTGCGCCTCGGGCAGTCCCCGCGCGCGCGCCACGCGCGCCGCCTGGTAGCGGGCCGCCGCGACGCTCTCCTCGGGGTCGAGACCGCTCGCGGAGGCGGTGACCAGATCGACCGGGATCGAAGCCTTATTGTCCGGGTCCGCCGCGCGCAGCGCCTCGATGCGCGGCTTGATGGCATCGAGGAGCGCGGGATTCAGGGGACCGAGATTGGAGCCCGTGGAGGCGGTGCCGTTGTATGGCTGCGGGGTGGTCGCCGAAGGGCGGCTCCAGAAATACTTCGGATCCGCGAAGCTCTGCGCGATCAGCGCGGAGCCGATGGGCTTGCCGTCCTGGAAGATCAGGCTGCCGCTCGCCTGGCGCGGGAACAGCGCCTGGCCGATTGCGGTGACCGCGAAGGGATAGATGAAGCCGGTGATCACCGTCAGGATCACGAACAGAGCGATCGCCGGTCGCAGGGTCGAGGTCATGGTGCAGATCTCCGGGGCATCAGACCAGGTGGGAGACGGCCAGTGCCATATCGATGAGCTTGATACCCGCGAAGGGAATCAGGATCCCTCCCAGGCCGTAGACCAGCAGGTTGCGCCGCAGCAGCACGGCTGCACCGAGGGCGCGGTACTTCACGCCCTTCAGCGCGAGCGGAATCAGCGCGACGATGATCAGTGCGTTGAAAATGACCGCGGCGAGGATGGCCGAGAAGGGACTCGCGAGACGCATGATGTTGAGCGCGTCGAGCTGCGGATAAGTGGTCGCGAACGCCGCAGGAATGATCGCAAAATACTTCGCGACGTCGTTGGCGATG
>JASHVF010000109.1 GCA_030039615.1 Gammaproteobacteria bacterium
TGGTGCGCGCTGCGGGCGGGGCGCCGATCGGCGCCTACCGCGAGCCGCTCGGGGGCCGCGCGCTGCTGCTGGCGAGCCTGCCGCTCGGCGCGGTGCAGCCGACGCCCTTTCAGCGCGACCTGTCGCCGACGCACGCCAAACGCCTGGCGCAGAAGATCGACGAGACGCAAGCGTTCCTCGATCCCATCATCGTGGTGCGCGGCGAGGATGGGCGGCTGTGGACCCCGAACGGGCGCCACCGGCTGGCGGCCGCCAGGATGCTCGGCATGAAGCAGCTGACTGCCCTCATCTCGCCGGACGAGGCGCTCGCGTACCGCATCCTGGCACTCAACACCGAGAAGGCCCACAACCTCAAGGACCGCAGCCTCGAGGTGATCCGCATGGCGCGCAGTCTCGCCAGGAGCCGCGGCCGTGATCCCGAGCAGCAGTTCGCCGCCGAGTTCGAAGCGCCCGAGCTGCTGACGCTCGGCATTGTGTACGAGAGCGCGCCGCGTTTCGCCGGCGGCGCCTACAGCGCATTCCTGAAAAAAGTCGAGCGCTTCAGCGAGCGCGGCCTCAGCGTGAGCCTGCGCCAGCGCGAGGCTTACGCGGCGCGTCTCGAGGAAATCGACGCGCGCGTCAAGAGCATCATCGCGGCACTCAAGGCGCGCGGCTTCAAGTCACCGTACCTGCGCAACTACGTGGTGGCGCGCATCAACCCGGTGCGCTTCCACAAGGTGAAGAAGGGCGCCACGGCTCCACCCATGCCGCTCGGCGAGGCGCTCACCCGCATGGCAGCTGCCGCGCGCGGCTTCAAGCTCGAATCGGTGAGCAACTCCGACCTCGCCTGGGTCGCGGTCGGAGCCGGCGGCGGCGACTAGCGGGACGCGTACCTGAGTCCGTAGCCGTAGGGAAACAGCGGCTGCGGACTCGCGCCCGCGGAGGGGGCACGCGGCCAGGAGACCGGCAGGCGGCCGCGGAAGTCGTGACGCCGCGAGCCGTCGGGCGCGCGGAACAGCACGTCGGCCACGCCGCCGCCCTCGGCGCCCGGGAGCCAGGCGGCGACGAAGGCGTCGGCGGCCGCGAGCTCGCCCTCGATCCACAGCGGCCGGCCCGAGATGAGCACGGCGACCACCGCAATCCCCTGGGCGTGCAGCCGCTCGAGCAGTGCCCGATCGCGCGCCTCGCCGTCGTAGGCGAGCGAGGTCAGGTCGCCGGCGCCCTCGGCATAGGGACTCTCGCCGAAGACCACGATGGCGACGTCGGGGCGCGCGCCGAACTCCCCGGAGGGGCTCAGCTGCACGCTGCCGCCGGCGGCCGTCACGGCGGCGCGGATACCGGCGTAGATCGATTCGGCGGGCCGGATATCCCTGCCCGGCCGCGTGCCCTGCCAGTCGAGCGTGAAGCCGCCGCACTGCTGCGTCACGTTGTCGGCCCCCTGCCCCGCGACCAGCACGCGCGCGCGCGGCGCGAGCGGCAGCAGCGCATGCTCATTCTTCAGCAGCACCAGCGACTCGCGCACCGCGCGTCGCGCCAGCGCGCGATGCGCGCTCGAGCCGAGCAGCTCAAAGTGCCCGGCGAACGGCCGCGAGGACGGCGGCCCCTCCTCGGGCAGGTGCGCCCGCAGCTTCACGCGCAGCACGCGGCGCACCGCCTCATCGAGCCGCGCGGCCGGAATCGCGCCGGAGCGCGCCTGGGCGAGCGTGTTGGCATAGAAATCGCGCCAGCCCGCGGGCGCCATCACCACGTCGATGCCTGCGTCGATGGCCGCGGGGCAGCTCACGGCGCTGCAGCCCGGCAGCTGCGCATGTCCGTCCCAGTCGCCGATCACCAGGCCGTCGAAGCCCATGCGCTCCTTCAGCACCCCGGTGAGGAGCGCGCGGTTGCCGTGCATCTTGACGCCGTGCCAGCTCGAGAACGAGGCCATGACGGCCTGCACCCCGGCACCGATCGCGGCGACGTATGCGGCGGCATCGCGGCGCAGCGCCGCCTCGCTCTGCGTGTTGTCGCCCTCGTCCCGGCCGCCGGTGCCGCCGTCGCCGAGGAAATGCTTGGCGGTCGCCAGCACGTGGGCGGCATCGAGAAACTCCGGCGTACCGGCACGCCCCTGCAATCCTTCGACCAGGGCGGCGGCGCATTCGGCCACCAGCTGCGGGTTCTCCCCATAGCTCTCGTAGCTGCGGCCCCAGCGTACGTCGCGCACCACCGCCACCGTCGGCGCGAACGTCCAGTCGAGCCCGGTGGCGCGCACTTCGAGCGCGGTGGCGGCGCCGATGCGCCGCAGCAGCGCCGGGTCGCGCGCCGCCCCGAGCCCGATGTTGTGCGGAAAGATCGTGGCGCCGCGAATGTCGTTGTGCCCGTGGATCGCGTCCGTGGCCCACAGCAGCGGCAGCGGCGCGGCGGCGGCCGCGGCCGCATAGAACCGATCGGCCAGCTCGAGCCACTCACGGGGTGAGGCCAGTCTGTCATGACGAGGTGCGGAGTTGGCGCCGTTCAGTACCGAGCCGAGTGGAACCTGCCGCAGGTCGGCCGCGGTGAGGCTGTCGATGTCTCCCTGCACGAGCTGGCCGACCTTCTCGGCCGGCGTCATGCGCGCGAGCAGCGCCTCGATGCGCGCCTCGAGCTGCGGGTCGGCGGGCAGCGCCGCCGCGGGACGCGGCCACTGCGCGGGGTGCACGGCCGGCGCGGCGACGGCGCCTGGCGAGGCAAACGCCGCGCAGCCGGCCAGCCCCAGGCACGCCATGGCAAGTCTCATGAGCCTTAGGATACACACACGAGGTCCGCGCCCATGCTCGATCCGCTGAGCCGCAACAGCCCTGCGGGCGCCGCGGCCCACGGCCTTCCCGACCTGCTGCTGATCGAGCGCCTGCGCGGCGCCGACGTGCCCGCGCTCGAGACGCTGACGCGGCGCTATGCGCAGCGCATCTATCGCGTTGCGCGCAGCCTGCTCGGCGAGGAGAGCGCCGCCGAAGGCGCGCTGCAGGAGACTTACGCCGTGGCGCTCGATGAGCTGCAGCGCCACGCGCCCGCGGGCAAGCTCGGCGTGTGGCTCACGCGGCTCGCGCTCGAGCAGTTGCGCGCGCGCCGTACGGCGCTCGCGCCGACGCCGCGGCCGGCTCCCGCGTACCGTCACCCGCTCGAGCCGGCGATCGACGCGCTGCCCGAGGTGTTCCGCACGGTGTTCGTG
>JASHVF010000110.1 GCA_030039615.1 Gammaproteobacteria bacterium
GTCGGCGCCGTAGCGCTGCCACGCAAACCACTCACCGCAACGTCCGAAGGCGCTCATCACCTCGTCGGCGATCAGGTAGACGCCGCTCGCCCGAGTCGCCGCACGCAGCGCGGGCCAGAACCCATCCGGCGCCACGATGCCGTTGGTGCCGGCGTTCGGCTCCATCATCACGGCCGCGACCTCGTGCGCACCGCGGCTGCCGATCGACGCCGCGACGCTGCGCACCGCGGCCGCGGCGCACTCGTCCGCGCTGTGCGTGCCGAAGGGACAGCGGTAGGCGTAGGGCGCCGGCACGCGCAGCACGCGAAACAGCTCCGGGTCTGCGAGTGCCGTGCTGCGCGCATCTCCCGAGAGCGCCATCGCGCCGTAGCTGGCTCCATGATAGGAGCGCTCGCGCGTGATCACCCAGCCGCGGGGTTTGCCCGCGGCCGCGCGCGCGAACTTGACGGCGTGCTCGTTCGCATCGGCGCCGCCGAGGGTGAAGAACACCCGTCCCTGCGCGAAACCCGACTGCTCGAGCAGCATGGCTGCGAGACGCGCGCGCGGCGCGGCTCCCCAGGCGCTGGTGACGAAGCACAGCTCGCGCGCCTGGGCGCGGATCGCCTCGACCACGCGCGGATGCTGATGGCCGAGGCTCGAGCACTCGGCGAGACTCGACATGTCGAGAATCGAGCGGCCGTCGGCGGTATGCAGCCGCGCGCCTGCGCCGCCGACGATCGTCGGCGCGTCCCACTCGCTCTGGATGCACCAGCTGTGCAGCACGGTCTGCCGCTCGGATGGCGCGCCGGCCGCAGTCATTGCCTGCATTGGCATGTGCTATTATTCGAGGCCTATTCGCACGGCGAATCACATTAGACGGGCGTCGTTTACTCGTCAACGCGCGCTGCGCGCCAATCTCCTGCCGCTGTCTCTCGTGCTGTTGGTCGGCTCGCTGCCGTCGGCGCTGCGCGCCGCGCCGCCGGCGGCGCCGCTGCCGGCACTCGACCTGCCGCATGCGTACTACTTCCGCGAGATGTACCTGCCGCAGCTCACCAGCGGCCCGAGCGCCGTCGCCTGGTCGCCCGACTCGCAGGAGCTGGTCTACTCGATGGCAGGCTCGCTGTGGCGTCAGCGTCTCGACTCCGGGAGCGCGGTGCAGCTCACCGACGGCGCCGGCTACGACTACCAGCCGGACTGGTCTCCCGACGGCCGCTACATCGTCTACGTGTCCGCCCGCGGCGAGGTCTACGAGCTCGCGCTGCTCGACCTGCAATCGGGGCAGACGACGCAGCTCACGCACGGCGGCGCGGTCAACGTCGAGCCGCGCTTCGCGCCCGACGGGCGGCGCATCGTGTTCGTGTCGAGCGCCTACCACCGCCACTTCCACGTGTTCGTCGCCGAGCTGCACGGCACCGAGCTCGGCGAGCCGCAGCGCCTCACCGGCGAGAACAGGAGCCCGCTGCCGCGCTACTACTACAGCCCCTACGACCACGAGATCAATCCAGTGTGGAGCCGGGACGGCCGCGCGATCGTGTTCGTCTCGAACCGCGGCCGTGTGCACGGTACCGGCGGCATCTGGCGCATGCCCGCGGTGGCGGGCGCCGACGCCCTCGAGCTGCGCTACGAGGAGACCAACTGGCAGACGCGACCGGACTTCTCGCCCGACGGCCGGCGGCTGGTCTACAGCTCCTACCTCGGGCGCAATGCGTTGCAGCTGTGGCTGCTGCCGGCCGATGGCGGCGAGCCCCTGCCGATCACCTACGGCGAGTCCGACGAGACTGCGCCGCGCTGGTCACCCGACGGCCGCGCGATCGCCTACATCTCCAATCGCAGTGGCGGGCTGACGCTGCGGGTGCTGACCCTGCCGGGCGCAGCGAGCCGCGAGCTCGAGGCGCGCGAGCGCCGCTACCTGCACGCCGGCGGGACCTTGCACCTCACGGTGCGCGATGAGCACGGCGCGCTGACCGCGGCGCGGGTCGTGGTGACGGGCGCGGACGGCAGGTTCTACGCGCCGGCGCGCGCCTGGACGCACCGTGCCGAGTTCGACCGCGGCGCGCTGCCCTTCGAGGCGCGCTACTTCCACACCGCGGGCGAGGAGCGCATCGAGGTGCCGGCAGGTGTCGTGAGCATTGAGGTGATGAAGGGCCTGAAGCGCAGCCCGCAGCGCCGCAGCCTCACGCTGGCCGCGGGCACGGTGAGCGAGCTGGCGGTGGCGCTGCCGGCCGGTCACTGGCCGGATGTCGCCGGGCGGCGCTGGCTGAGCGCCGACGTGCATGTTCACATGAACTACGGCGGGCATTACCGCAACACTCCGGCGCACCTGGTGCTGCAGGCGCAGGCCGAGGACCTCGACATCGTCGAGAACCTGATCGTCAACAAGGAGCAGCGCGTCCCGGACATCGCCTACAGCGGCCGGGGCGTCGACCCGGCCTCGACGGCGGACACGCTGGTGGTTCACGGCCAGGAGTTCCACACCAGCTACTGGGGGCACCTCGGCCTCATCGGTATGCAGGGTCCGACGCTGCTGCCAGGCTACGCCGGCTATCCCAACACGGCGGCCGCGAGCCTTTCTCC
>JASHVF010000111.1 GCA_030039615.1 Gammaproteobacteria bacterium
TCGGGTGAGCCCGTATCGGCCGGCCCGCGGCGGAACTGCGCGAGGATGCCGCCCTTTTTCTCGCTGGTTAAAGCCATTGCGCTTGAGTCCTAACTACTTGTCTTAAGAGCCATTTTGGTGAGCCGCGCATTGTACTGTCCGGATGGCTGTCGGACAAGCTGTCGGCCCGTTCCTGTCCCCTTGCGGCGCACCAGGCAGGGGCATAGTCTTTTTTTCAGAGGTGATTGCCATGATGAAGTCACTGGCCCTGAGCGGCGCGCTCGCGCTCATCCTCGCAGCCTGCGCCACCCCGCCCCCGACGCCCGACAAGGCGACGACCGCCAAGGCAGCAAAGCCGCCGGCCGGGTGCGTCGCGCAGACCGCGACCCGCCTGCCGGTGAAAGACGACGCCTGTGCCGGCTTCGGCAATACCTACTCGAAACAGGACCTCGACCAGACCGGGCAGGTGTACGCCGACAAGGCGCTCGAGATGCTCGATCCGTCGGTGCGCGTCGGACACTGAATATGCCGCGGCGCTGCCTGGCCGCACTCGGCGCCTGCCTCGCCCTCGCCGCCTGCGCGAGCGGTCCCATCGCTGGCCTGAAGCCTGCCGCGGCGCTGCCGAGCGGCCTGCCGCTCGGGTGCGTCCCCAACGCGCAGACGCAGAAGTGCGATCAGTTCGGCGCCTATTACAGCGGCGACGACCTGCGCAGCACCGGCGCGCAGCACGTTGGCCAGGCGCTCACGCTGGTCGATCCGCAGCTCGGGCACTAAGGATTCAGCAGCCGCTTGGGCTGCACCGCCCCGGCGTAGTCGGCGATGCCGAGACCGAGGAAGCGCCCCTCTGCATCATAGATCCGCACGCGCACGCTCTCGCCCTGCGGCAGCCTTGCTGCGAGCTCGCCCGCGGCCATCACCGACTGGCCCTTGAGCAGCCGCGCCACCTGCGCAGCTGCGAGCGACACCGCCGGCAGATGGCGCAACGGGTAGTCCACGGGCAGCAGCGGCGGCCGCTCGCCACGGGCACCGGCCTGCTCGAGCCGCTCGAGGGTCTGCATGGGCTCAGCGGCGAACGGCTCGACCGAGAGCCGGCGCAGCTGTCCGACGTGTCCCACCGTGCCGAGAGCTGCCGCAATCTCCTCGGCGAGCACCCGCACGTAAGTCCCCTTGGAGCAACTGGTCTCCACCTCGAGTGAGCCCGGCTCGAGCGCGATGAGCTTGAGCTCGTAGAGCTCGATGGCGCGCGCCGCACGCTCGACCGTGCGCCCGGCGCGGGCCAGCCGGTAGAGCGGCTCGCCGCCCTGCTTGATGGCGGAATACATCGGCGGCACCTGGGTGCGGCGCCCGAGAAAGCCCGCGAGCAAGTCTTCGACGTGCGCGCGCGTCAGCGCCGGCACCGGCGCCTCCGCGGTCACCTCGCCCTCGGCGTCCCCGGTGGCCGTGCGGCGGCCGAGGAGAATGGTGAAACGATAGTGCTTGGCGCCGGAGACGATGTCGCCGGCGATCTTGGTCGCCTCGCCGATACAGATCGGCAGCATGCCGGTGGCGAGCGGATCGAGGCTGCCGGCGTGGCCGGCCTTCACACCCTGGAACACCCGCCGCACGCGCTGCAGGGCCGCGTTCGATGAAAGTCCCGGCGGCTTGTCGAGCAGCAGGATCCCGCTCGGCATGGCTGCTTCAGCGCTGTGGGTCGGTGCCTTCGCCGGCGTCACCGCCGCCGCCGGGCTCGCCCGTATGCGTGGCGCGATCGCTGGCGACCGCCTGGTCGATGAGACTCGAGAGGCGCGCGGCGCCCTCGGCGCTGTCATCGAAGAGAAACTCGAGGCGCGGTGCGTGGCGCAGCGCCAGGCGCCGGCCGAGCTCGCCGCGCAGGAAGCTCGCGGCGTGGGTGAGCCCCCGGCGCACCTGCTCGGGCGCCACCCGTCCGGCGAACGGCGTGAAATAGACGCGCGCGGTGCCCATGTCGGCCGCCACCTTCACTCCGGTGATCGTGACGTTGCCGACGCGCGGGTCCTTGACCTCGCGCGCGATCAGCGCCGCCAGAGTGCGCTGGATTTCCGACTCGATGCGCCGGCTGCGGGCCTCGCTCATGCGGCCGCTCCTTAGGGTGAAGCGCGCGCTCTAGGCGAGCGTGCGCGCAACCTCGACGCGCGCGAAGCACTCGATCTGGTCGTTGACGCGCACGTCCTGGTAGTTCTTCACGCCGATACCGCACTCGGTGCCGGCGCGCACCTCGCCCACGTCGTCCTTGAAACGGCGCAGCGACTCGAGCGCGCCCTCGAAGATCACCACGTTGTCGCGCAGCACGCGGATCGGGTTGTTACGCCGCACGAAGCCCTCGGTGACGAGGCAGCCGGCCACCACGCCGAACTTCGAAGAGCGGAACACCTCGCGCACCTGCGCGACGCCCACGATCTGCTCCTTGATCTCCGGCTGCAGCATGCCGGTCATCATCTGCTTCACGTCGTCGATGGCCTGGTAGATGATGCTGTAGTAGCGCACCTCGACGCCGGTCTCCTTCATGGCGTCGCGGGCGCTCGC
>JASHVF010000112.1 GCA_030039615.1 Gammaproteobacteria bacterium
TGAGGCAGACGAGCAGAGCGACCGCGATTCCGGGTATCCCGAGCACGAGGAATGCGAGGCGCCAGCCGCCCGCCTCCGCCGCCTCACCGGCCACCGAGGACCCGAGCCAGGCGCCGACGCAGGCGCCGAGCGCGTAGACGGTGAGCGCCAGCGGGCGCTGCGCCGGGGCAAAGTTGTCGGCCACGATCGAGGTCGAGGGTGGCGTGCCGCCTGCCTCGCCGAGACCGACCGCGACGCGCGCCGCCAGCAGCTGCCAGTAGCTCTGCGCCAGCCCACAGAGCGCGGTCACTCCCGACCAGACGGCGAGCGCTATCGCGAGGATATTCCGGCGGTTGAGGCGGTCGGCAAGCGCCGCCACCGGGATGCCGACCGTCACGTAGACGAACGCCAGCGCCGGACCGGTGAGGAATGCGATGCCGGTGTCCGACAGCCCGAATTCCCTGCGGATGGGCTCGATCAGGGTTGTGATCGAGAAGCGATCGGCGATGTTGAGGGCGTAAACCAGGGTCATGACGGCGAGCACGTACCAGCGATCCCGCGGGGGGCGCGCGCGCGTTGGCTCGACGTCCGGCATCGACTGACCCCCCCTCTTGCGAGCTGGCCGATCATGTCGCCCCCGGGCGATGTCGCGCAACGGTCGCCGTTGAGGCCGCCGGGCGCGTGCCCGTAAGCAATCAGGTTCTAAAGGACTGCAGCTTGGTTATTGGACGCTGCGCCACGGGGGAACGAAGAATGGGGACGCATGAGAGGGAGGTCCTCGTGAGGCTGACGCGCTGGTTGTCGGATCGCCTGTTGCCGGATGAAGAGCAGGGAGTGGCGATTCTCAGCCGCGCTTTCGAGGCGCTCGATGCGAGGGAGCGGATCGCCCGGGCGCTCGAGTTGCTGCCCGGCACGCATGTGCTCACCTCCAGCTTCGGCGCCCAGGCGGCGGTGACGCTGCATCTGGTCACGCGGGTGCGACCGTCGATCCCGGTCGTGCTGATCGACACCGGCTATCTTTTCCCCGACACCTATCGCTTCGTCGACGAGCTCACGGAGCGGCTCGGCCTCAATCTCAAGGTATTCCGCTCCGAGGCTTCGCCGGCCTGGCAGGAAACGCGCTTCGGCAAGCTGTGGGAACAGGGACTGGGCGGCATCGAGCGCTACAACCGCATCAACAAGCAGGAGCCGATGGATCGTGCGCTTGCGGAGCTCGGCGCCGAGACGTGGATCTCCGGCCTGCGCCGCGCCCAGGGAGCTACCCGCGAGCACGTCGCGCCCATCGAGCTCAGGCGCGGCCGCTACCGCGTGCATCCGATCTTCGACTGGTCCGATCGGCAGGTCGGCCAGTACCTGAAGGACCATGAGCTCCCCTATCACCCGCTGTGGGATCAGGGATACCTCTCGATCGGCGACTGGCACACGACCCGCTCACTCGCCGAGGCCGGCTCAGCCGAGGGCCTGCGGTTCTTCGGCCTGAAGCGCGAATGCGGCCTGCACGACCCGTGAGGGGCGGCGGAGCACGCTAGCCTCAGCTCGCCGACAGCACCCGTCCCGCCGCCACCAGCAGCATCACCGCAATCAGCGCGCGCGTGATCGCCGCCGGCAGGCGGATGACGACCCGCGAGGCGATGAGGATCCCGGGAATGGAGCCGATCAGCAGGCACGCCAGCACCGGAAGGTTCAGGTGACCGAGCACGGCATGCCCGACTCCCGCGATGACCGTGACCGGTAAGGCGTGCGCGATGTCGGTGGCGATGAGCCGGTCCGGCGGCAGCCGCAGCGGATAGAGCCAGATCAGCGCGACGGTCCCGAGCGCGCCCGCGCCTACCGAGGTCAGGGCGACGGCGAGACCGATCAGCAGTCCCGCCACCACCGTGAGCAGCAGCTGCCGGCGCTCGAGGTGGGTGTGAGACGCTGCAAGTCGCAGCCCGAGGAGGCGCAGCGGTCGATGCAGGAACATGGCCGCGGCGGTGATTGCCAGCATGACGGCCAGCGCCCGCAGGATCACATGATCGACTACCGAGGCGCTGTAGGTCGCGGCGAAGCCGATGATCGCGATCGCCGCGCCGGGAATGCTTCCCAGGGCGAGTCGCCCCACCACCCGCCAGTCGACCCGGCGGCTGTAGCCGAAGGAGGCGGTCGCCGCGACCTTGGTGATCGCCGCGAACCACAGGTCGGTGCCGACGGCAACGCTCGGCGACTGGCCGAAGATGAGAACGAGCAGCGGCGTCATCAGCGAGCCGCCGCCTACCCCGGTGAGGCCCACCAACAGACCTACCAGCAACCCGGCGGCCACATAAAGGAGCGGATCCGACACCGTTTGCAGTGTAACCGGAACGCCGTGGTCCGCGCCGAACGCCTTCGAGCTTATGGCTATGAGTCCCTGCGTCGCGGGCATGTCGCCGCTTGAACCCGAAGGCGCGCCGTGCGAGGGTGCCTCACCTATGATCGACCGCAGCTTGCTCGAGCTGGCATGGAAGACCGTGCGTGGCGCAGTGCGCTGGACGCCGCTGCTGCACTCCGATTACCTCGACTCCCTGGTCGGCGCACGGGTGTTCCTCAAGGCGGAATCCTTGCAGATCGGCGGCTCGTTCAAGATGCGCGGCGCGTACTTCCGCGTGAGCCGGCTGTCCGAAGAGCAGCGCGGCCGCGGCGTGGTCGCCTTCTCATCGGGCAATTTCGCGCAGGCGCTGGCACTGGCCGGTCGCAGCGCGCGCGTTCCGGTCACGATCGTGATGCCCGCCGATGCGCCGCAGCGCAAGATCGAGCTCACGCGTCGCGCCGGCGCCACGGTGGTGCTGAGCGAGCACGGGACGCGCAACCGCGAGGAGGTCGCGAGCGAGCGGGCCCGGACGATCGCCGCGGAGCACGAGTACGCGCTGCTGCATCCCTTCGACGACCCGCTGGTGGTTGCCGGTCAATCGACGCTGATGCGCGAAGTACTGGTCGATGCCCGGCGCAACGGCGTGCACATCGACGCCATTCTCTGCCCGGTCGGGGGTGGCGGTCTCATAGCCGGGACGGCGCTCGCCGAGAAGCACTTCGGCCACGGGGCCGAGGTGATCGCGGTCGAGCCCCAGGCATGCGATGACATGTGCCGCTCGCTGATTTCGCATCGGCGCGAGCGCAACGTCGGCACGCCGCAGACGATCTGCGATGCCATGCAGGCGGTGAGCCCGGGAGCGGTGCCGTTCGAAGCCGCCGAGCATCTGATCGCGCGCGGCATCACGGTCGATGACGCCGCCGTGCGCCGCGCGATGCGTGTCGCCTTCGAGGAGTTCAAGATCGTGCTCGAGCCGAGCGGCGCGATTGCGCTGGCGGCCGCGCTGGAGCGCCGCGAGGAGTTTGCCGGCCGTACGCTGGTTCTGCTGTGCTGCGGCGGCAGCGTCTCGGTCGAGGATCTGGTGCGCCTCACCTCGAGCACGCACTAGCCGCGCGCTGACCGTCTGACTGCCCTGGGCGCCTCACCTCGGAACGTGCACGGCGTCTGCGTGGCGTCCGCTGTGCGCCCTTGTGGCTCGCTCTATGCTTTGGATTGCCGCCTCGCTGTTTTTCCTCTGGTGCGCGTTCCGCGAGGTTCACGCGTCGATCGTCCCGCCGGCCGGTTTTGATCGCACCAAGCCGATCTACACGCCTTACCTCGCCGCGATGCTTATCCTGGCGGTGCTGTTCGCCTGGCCGACGGTGCATCGATGGTACTTCGAGCACTACCTGTCGGTTAAGGCCACGCAGCTCGCCGACTACCACCGCGCCACGGTTCACTGCAACACCGTCTTCGACACGATGCTCGACCCGGAGATGCTGGCCGCCGGTCACGCCAATCCGCGCACCGGGAAGATCGGGATTCAGCACCCGTGGTGCGATCGGCTGAGCTCCTATCTGAGCCACCCCGACCGGGCGAGCGAGGAAGAGCTTTGGAGCCTCGACATGTTCACCCACGAGAGCATGCATGTGCGCGGGGAGCTCAATGAGGTCAAGACCGAATGTCAGGCCGTGCAGCGCAACTATCGTGCGGCCAAGTTACTGGGCGTCGCCGACGAGACTGCGCGAAAGAACGCGCTTGACTACTACAACATCCTCTACAAGCGGCGCGAGATCGTCGGCGGCCTGTCGGGCTCGTACTTCTCGCCGGAGTGCGCTCCCGGCAAGGCACTCGACGAGCACCTGGAGGATTCGACCTGGGCTGAGTGAGGGTCAGACGGCCGGCTTAGGGAGAAACGACAGATCGACGTAGTACTTCTCGGGGTCGTTTCTGTCCAGGAAGACCCTGATCTTCTTATCCTTGACGTACGCCGATGGATCGGACCAGACGTCATGACTCTGGAAGACGCGCACCCGCGCGGTGGCGGGGTCACGCCACTGCACGCTGACGCGATACGGGCAGCGCCCGTTGACCGCGATGGTGGAATTGACATTGATGCCCTGCAGCTCGGCCTCGATCGGCATCCCCTCGTGCACCAGGCGCTCGTCGGCGCGCTGCTGCACGGCAGGCACCAGGATCAGTCCGCCGCCGATCGCGAAGAAGATCGCTCCCATGACAGCGAGCAGCGTCGGTACGAACCAGAGCGAGCTGAACGACTCGATCCTGGCGTTGTAAGGATCCCATTCGAGGTAGAGGACGTTCACCGTCTCGCCAACATGGTAGGCCGGCGGGTTGCTGGCGACCGATCCGCTGAACACGATCTGCTGAGCGCCGTTCTGATAGCGGACGACGGGCCTGTAGCTGATGGAATTGTCGGAGCCGGAGCGCTGCGGGACCATGGCGGTCACGGTTCCCGGTGCGCGGCTGGCGTGCGAAACGAAGTACGCGGTGCGGTGGTGTACCGCGAGCGCGCCCAGCAGCAGTCCGAGGCCGACCGCTGCGAAAAGATACTTGGTCGCGGTGAGAGTCATAGGAGCTCCCGTTGCGCGCCGATGCTGCATCAGCCGCGTCGCGCAAGGGTCAGCTCAGCTCACACTCCGGCACACTCGCCTCTCGCGCGAGAGCCGAAAGTGCGAGGCACGTCACAGCCGCTCGAGTGGCGTCCCCAAGGGGATTCGAACCCCTGTTACCGCCGTGAAAGGGCGATGTCCTGGGCCTCTAGACGATGGGGACGAACTCAGGCTCGAGCGGCGCGGTTCGCGCGCAATTCACTGATTCTATTGGTGGAGCCAGGCGGGATCGAACCGCCGACCTCTTGCATGCCATGCAAGCGCTCTCCCAGCTGAGCTATGGCCCCACCCCGAAAAGCCGGCGAAACCTACGCACCGCGCCCGCCCTTGTCAAGCGTTGCGGGCCACGG
>JASHVF010000113.1 GCA_030039615.1 Gammaproteobacteria bacterium
GCGCGAGAGGATGCGCGCCATGAGGATGCCGCCCTCGTAGAGCAGGTACATCGGAATGGCGAGCGAGCACTGCGAGATCGCATCCGGCGGCGTGAGCAGCGCCGCCAGGATGAAGATGCCGATCAGCACGTAGCCGCGATTCTGCTGCAGCTTCTCGATGCGCACGATCCCCATGACGACCAGCAGCACGACCGCGACCGGCACCTCGAACGCGAGGCCGAAGCAGAAGCACATCGTCAGCACGAAGTCGAGGTAGTTGTTGATGTCGGTCATCATCGAGACGCCCTTGGGCGTGGTCGCGGCGAAGAACTGGAACATCACCGGAAAGACGAAGTAGTAGGCGAACGCGATGCCGACGTAGAACAGCAGGATCGAGGAGAGCAGCAGCGGCACCGCGAAGCGCCGCTCGTGGCGGTAGAGGCCCGGCGCCACGAACGCCCACAGCTGGTAGATGACGTACGGCATGGCGGCGAGCAGCGCCACGAAGAACGAGAGCTTGAAGGGCGTCGTGAAGGGCGACATCACGCCGGTCGCGATGAGGTTGCTCCCCGGGGGGAGCTTGGCGAGCAACGGCTGCGCGACGAAGCTGAAGATGTCGTTCGAGTAGAAGACGCACGGCAGGAACGCGATCCCTACCGCCACCATCGAGCGCAGCAGCCGGTCGCGCAGCTCGAGCAGGTGTGAGATCAGCGAGCCTTCGGCGAGCGTCTCGGGTTCATCGCTCATCGGCGTGGGGCTCGGCTGCGGCGCTCGCGCCCGCGGCATCCGGCGCCGGCTGCGGGTTATGCGTTGGCGGGGGCGGCGTCGGGTTGTGCGTCGGTGGTGGCGGTGTCGGGTTGTGAGTCGGCGGCGGCACGTCCGAGCTTTGTGCGCGCCGCGCCCGCTCGATCTCGACCTCCTCCTCCAGCTGCTCGCGGAACTGGCGCGCCATGGCGCGCGCGCGCCCCACCCAGCGGCCGATCTCGCCGACCACGCGCGGCAGCTTCTCGGGCCCCAGCACCACCAGTGCCAGGACGAAGATGATCAGGACTTCGGAGAATCGCCCCTCGAACAGGTCAGGCGCTCCGGTCGCTCTTGGGCTGCGCCTCGCTCTTGCGGGCGACCTCGTCGAACTCGGCGTCCGCCTTGTCGGAGCGGATCTGCTTCTGTTGCGCGCTCTGCTCCTCGTCGCCCTCGTTCATCGCCTTCTTGAAGCCGCGGACTGCTGCTCCGAGGTCCGAGCCCACCGTGCGCAGCTTCTTGGCGCCGAACACCACGAGCACCACGAGCAGGATGATCAACAGCTCGCGCATTCCAATGCCCATACGTCAACACTCCACAAAAGCCCGCAAGCGCGGAGAAAAGAAGAGAATGATAGGTCAAATGGGCCCCGCGGGCGGTACAAGTTCGCTCAAATCCGGAACGCGCTTCACGCTCACCTAAGCCGTGGCCTCGAGCCAGAACGTCACGGGTCCGTCATTGATCAGCGACACCTGCATGTTGGCGCCAAATACGCCAGCGGAAACAGGGGCATAGGAGCTGCGCGCCTGTTCGAGGAGGTACTCGAACAGGCGCCGCGCCACCGCCGGCTCGGCGGCGCTCGAGAAGCCCGCGCGCGTGCCCTTTTTCGTGTCCGCCGCCAGCGTGAATTGCGGCACCAGCAAAAGGCCCCCGCCCACCTCGCGGGTCGAGAGGTTCATGCGGCCCTCGGCGTCGGGGAACACACGGTAGTCGAGCATGCGCTCGAGCAGCCGCCCCGCCGCCGCCTCGGTGTCATCGCGCCGCACCGCGACGAGCGCGAGCAGTCCGCGCGGGATCGCGCCGACGACCTCGCCGTCGATGCGCACCTCGGCGTGCGTCACGCGCTGGATGAGCCCGATCATGATGGGATGGGATTGTGTGGCATTTTGCCCCGCGTGTGGCATTTGGCCCGGCGAGTCCGCTAAGATTCGGGGCCGTTTTCAGGCCGTTATTGTCGCGAGGGGAGTAGAGCGGAATGGAGCGTGGGCGGGGCTCGGTAGTGCGTGCAGTTTCGATCGCGACGCTGGCTGCCTGCGCGCTCACGGCCGCCGGGGCACAAACCCCGCAGCCGGCAGCCACGGCCGCCGCCGCCCAGCCGGCCCCGGCGGCGCAGCATGCCGCCAACCCCGAGCATGGCAAGGAGGTCTCCTACACCTGCCTCGGCTGCCACGGCATCGAGGGCTACAAGAACGCCTACCCCATGTACAGCGTGCCGGAGCTGCGCGGCCAGAACCCGGATTACCTGGTGATCGCGCTGCACGGCTATCGCGACGGCGATCGCGCGCACATCACCATGCACTCGCAGACCGAGACGCTCTCGGAGCAGGACATGGCGGATGTCGCGGCGTTCCTCGCGGGCACGCCGCTCAAGTCGGGCGGTAAGGCGGCCGGCACGATGCCGCAGGCGGCGCAGTTGTGCGTCTCCTGCCACGGGCCGGACGGCATCGCGGTGGCGCCGATCTATCCCTCGCTCGCCGGGCAGCACGAGGACTACCTCGTGCGCGCGCTCGATGAGTACAAGCACGGCGGGCGCAAGAACCCGGTGATGAAGCAGTTCGCCGGCAATCTCAAGGATGAGGATATTACGCAGATCGCGGCCTACTTCAGCAGGCTCAGCCCCGGGCTCGCGACCGAGCCCCGCCCCTACACGCTGCTCACGGAATAGCCCGCCGGGAACGAGCCAGGTCGCGGAACTCGCGCCGCGCCGCGAGGCCTTAAGACTCACTTAAGCCGGCACACCTATGTTGCGCCCGACAGTCATTCCCCATGAGGAGCCAGTCAATGAATCTCATTTCCCTCGTCCGCAAGCCGCTCGTGATCGCGGCGCTCGGCGCCGCCTCGTTCGCGGTGCCGGTGGGCGCTCTCTA
>JASHVF010000114.1 GCA_030039615.1 Gammaproteobacteria bacterium
GCCCGCGGCGGCCAGCCTGCCGGCGGCCGCCTGGACGCGCGGCAGCTGCGCGGCCACGTCGAGCCCGCCCTCGGTCGTGAGCTCGGCGCGCTTCTCCGGCACCAGGCAGCAGTCGGCGGGGCGCACCTCGGCGGCGATCGCCAGCATCTCGTCGGTGACGGCCATCTCGAGGTTCATGTGCGTCTGCAGCAGTGCGCGCAGGGCGCGTACGTCGCGCTCCTGGATGTGGCGGCGGTCCTCGCGCAGGTGCAGCGTGATGCTGTCGGCGCCGGCCTGCTCCGCGGCGAGCGCGGCATGCACCGGGTCGGGCTCGCGCGCACGGCGCGCCTGACGCAGCGTCGCCACGTGATCGATGTTGACTCCGAGCGCGATGAAACTACTCATGACCTCGCCGCCTTTCGCGCCATGGAGCGCGCCACTGCACGCGTCGCGAGCGGCCGCCCCTCGAGGCAGGCGGCGAGCGCCGTCTGCAGCACCCGCCGCGCATCCTCGAGGGCACGCGCGCCGCTCAGGTTCTCCTCGCGCAGTCCGATCAGCGACGCGCCGCAGAGCGCCCCGGCCAGGCGCGCGCTGGCGCGTACCAGTCCCTGCGCGGGACGGAACTGATAGTAGCCCTGCGGCTCGAGCGGCGCGCCGCTGCCGGCTTCGCTCGTGAGCTCGAGGCCGTAACCGAGCAGCTCCAGCAGGCGCTTCTCGAACATGCGCAGCGCCGGCTCGAGCGGCGCGCGCGCGCGCAGCGCCGCGAGCGTCGCGTGGTAATGATCGAACAGCTCCGGCAGCGCATCGTGACGCGTGGTGAGCTTCAGCAGCAGCTCGTTCAGGTAGAAGGCGGCCAGCACGCACTCGGGCGGCAGCGCTGCGCAGTTGTCGGCCCGCTCGGCGTGCGTGAGCAGCGGGGCCTCGCCGCGGCCGCTCCACGAGAAGAGCAGCGGCCGGAACGGCTGCAGCACGGGCGCGAGCCGCGCCGCCGGTCCGCGCACCGCGCGCGCAAACAGCGTGAGGCGGCCGTACTCGCGGGTGAGCACCTCGAGGATCCGGCTGGTATCGCGCCACGGCCGGTGATGCAGCAGGTAGCCCGGGGTGAGCTCGACGCGGCGCGGCGCTGCCGTCATTCGACCCCCAGCTGCCTGAGCGCGCGCGCGTTGTCGGCCCAGTTCTCGCGCACCTTGACCCAGAGATTGAGGTGCACGCGCCGGCCGAGCAACTCATTCACCGCGAGGCGCGCCGCGCGCCCGACGCGCTTCAAGCGCGCGCCGCGGGCGCCGATGACGATCGGCTTCTGACCCTCGCGGTCGACCCAGATCGCCGCATCGACGGCGAGCTGCCCGTCGGGCTCGTCGCCGAGCCGCTCGACCTCGACGGCGATGCCATAAGGCACCTCCTGATTGAGCTCGAGGGTGAGCTGCTCGCGGATCAGCTCCGCGATGCGGAACGAGCTACCCCGGTCGGTCACCTCGCCGGCCGGGAACAGCGCCGGCGATACCGGCAGATGGGCGGCGATCGTCGCGCGCAGATCGGCGACGTTGTCCTGCTTGAGCGCCGACACCGGCACGATGGCCAGGAACTGGTGGCGGCCCGCGAGCCTCGCCAGGTAGGGCAGCAGCCGCTCCCGCGGGCGTACGCGGTCGATCTTGTTGACGGCCGCGATCGCCGGCCGCCCGGCCCGCGCGATGCGCGTCAGCGCCAGCTCATCGCCCGCCTCCCACTTCGGGGCTTCCACCACCAGCACGACCAGATCCGCCTCATCGAGCGCGGCCGCCGCCGTGCGATTCATTGCCTTGTTGAGGGCGCGCCGCCCTTCGCGGTGCAGCCCCGGAGTGTCGAGGAAGGCGATCTGCGCGCCCGGCAGGTTGGCGATGCCGAGGATGCGGTGGCGCGTGGTCTGCGGCCGCGGCGTGACGATGCTGAGCTTCTCGCCCACGAGCGCGTTGAGGAGCGTCGACTTGCCGACGTTGGGACGACCGACCAGCGCGGCGAAGCCGCTGTGGAAGGGTGCTGCCTGCGGCGTATTCACGGACCGCGATCCGCTGCCTGCTCGGGCGCGATCGCGCGCAGCATGCGCTCGGCCGCCTGCTGCTCGGCGCGCCGGCGGCTCGAGCCGCCGCCCTGGACGCGCAGCCCGAGCTCGGCGACCTCGCAGCTGACGCGAAATGTCTGGGCGTGCGGCTCGCCCTCGATGCGCTCGACGTGGTAGTGGGGCAGCGTCAGGCTGCGCGCCTGCAGATACTCCTGCAGCAGCGTCTTGGCGTCCTTGAGCATCGCCGGATCGGGGAGCGCGGCGATGCGCGGCGCCAGCAGCCGCGTGATCGCCTGCTGCGCCGCGGGCAGCCCGCCGTCGAGGAACAGCGCGCCGCATACGGCCTCGAGCGCGTCCGCCAGGATCGACTGGCGACGGAAGCCGCCGCTCCTGAGCTCGCCCGAGCCGAGCTGCAGCATGTCGCCGAGCTTCAGGTCGGCGGCCACCTGCGCCAGCGGCTCGCGGCTCACCACGCGCGCCCGCAGGCGGCTCAAGTCCCCTTCGCTCGCCCGCGGAAAGCGTCCATAAAGATGATGCGCGACGACCAGGTTGAGCACCGCGTCGCCGAGAAACTCGAGTCTTTCGTTATTGGGACCGGCGGCGCTGCGGTGGGTGAGTGCCGCGGCGAACAGCGCGGCATCGCGCGGCTCGTAGCCGAGCGCCTCGCGCAGCCAGCGAACCGGCCCTTCGGCCCCGGTCATGTGCTACGCGCGCGCCTCCGCACTGCTAGAACCCGCTCCCGCCGCCGGTGTGCACGACCTTGTCGAAGGTCACGTGCAGCGAGAGGTTGGCAAACAGCGGCGCCTCGTCGTCGTACGAGGCCTCCACGTCCCAGCCGCCGCCGGGCGCCTTGGTGACCTTGATGTCCTTCGACTGCGGATAGTCGACCATGTCGATCTCGAAATGCTTGTCGATCGTGGCGCGAATGGACTTCGGGTCGTTGTTGCCGGCGGCATCGCTCGCCACCAGGCTGAGCGCCCGCACCACCTTCATGTAGTTGAGGTACACGGGCAGCAGGCGCACGGCGGCGTAGCCCACGACCACCATCGGCGCCAGCAGGAACAGCCAGCCGATCAAGGTCACACCCCGTTGTTTGCTGCGCATCGAAGCCACTCCCCTTAATGGATCGCCGAGCCGATGCGGCTCCAGATCGGTCCGCCGGCGCGGTGCGGGTCCCAATTGAACCAGATACGGGTCGCCTTGCCGACCAGGTTCTGCTCGGGCACGAAGCCCCAGGAGCGCCCGTCGTCACTATTGTCGCGGTTATCCCCCATCATCAGATACTGTCCCGCCGGCACCTCTCCCGACCAGGGCGCGGTGCGCAGGAACCCCGGCGCATCCTCGTCCCCGCAGACGTAGCCGCGCAGGCCGCTGCGGTTGCAGGAGGACAAGAGCGGCGCCCGGTCGATGGCCACCGGGCAGAATATCGCCTGGTGGCGGTGATCGCCAAGCTGCTCCTCGGCCTGCGACAGGTTGATGTAGCAGCCGTCGCTGTACTTGCCGTCGAGCGTGAACGGCACTGGCTGGCCGTTGACGATGATACGGTTGTCGCGCACCTCGACATGGTCGCCCGGCAGGCCCACCAGGCGTTTGATGAAGTTGGTGCCCGGGTCTACGGGATAGCGGAATACCACCACGTCGCCGCGCTGCGGCTCGCCGGTCGCGATGATCTTGCGGTTGAGCACCGGCAGGCGCAGCCCGTAGGCGTACTTGTTGACCACGATGAAGTCGCCGTCGAGCAGCGTCGGCATCATCGAGTCGGACGGGATGCGGAACGGCTCGAACACGAACGCCCGCAGCACCAGCACCACCAGCGCCACCGGAAAGAAGCTGCGCGCGTAGTCGACGGTGCCGGGCTCGACGATGCCTGCCGGGTCGCGGCCCGCGGCCTGCGCCGCGGCGGCGCGTTGCGGGCGCAGCACCGCCGCATCGAACGCCCACACCAGCCCCGTCACCACGGTGATGGCGAGCAGCACGGCGCTGAAGTCGAGCCGCTCGGCCACCAGGAGGCGCAGCACCCCGGCCCCGATCAGCAGCGGCAGCACGCCGTACAGCACGCGCATCAGCGGCGCATCGCGCGTGCCCGGGGCACGCCGCGGCCGCAGCAGCCAGTCATCGACGATGCACACCAGGCCGACCGGCAGCGCCAGCCAGGAGAGGACCACCACCAGGGGCATGTAGGAGCTCATGTCAGTGCTTTCGCCCGACCTGCAGCACCGCGAGGAACGCCTCCTGCGGGATCTCGACGTGTCCGAGCTGTTTCATGCGCTTCTTGCCTTCTTTCTGCTTCTCGAGGAGCTTGCGTTTGCGGGTGACGTCGCCGCCGTAGCACTTGGCGAGCACGTTCTTGCGCAGCGCCTTGACGGTGGCGCGTGCGATCACCGCGCTGCCGATGGCCGCCTGCACCGCCACTTCGAACATCTGCCGCGGAATGAGCTCCTGCATCTTGTCCACCAGCTCGCGGCCGCGCTGGTAGGCGCTCTCCTTGTGCACGATGATCGACAGCGCGTCGACCTTGTCGCCATTGATGAGAATGTCGAGCTTGACGAGCGGCGCCGCCTGGAAATGACTGAATTCGTAGTCGAAGGAGGCATAGCCGCGGCTCGCGGACTTCAGGCGATCGAAGAAATCCAGCACCACTTCCGCGAGCGGCAGCTGGTACTGCAGCGACACCTGGGTGCCGAGATACAGCATCTTGTTCTGCGTGCCGCGCTTGTCGTTGCAGAGCTTGAGCACCGCGCCGACGTGGTCAGGCGGCACCAGGATGTTGGCGATGATGATCGGCTCGCGCAG